>PBCE01000051.1 GCA_002716845.1 Flavobacteriaceae bacterium
CGAGTGGTGGAATTGGTAGACACGTTGGACTTAAAATCCAATGACCATTGCGGTCGTGCGGGTTCAAGTCCCGCCTCGAGTACCACTATCCTCAAAAATAATTTTTTGTTTTTGGGGATATTTTTTATCCTTTTTAATATTGCAGCTTAATCTATATTTTGCGGATCATTTGAAATAAATCATTTGTGATTAGAAATATAAATTCTGTATTTAAAATATATCTTTTTTTAGTGATTTCACTTCTAGTAGGTTGTAGTAAGGAGCCTCCCTAGGTTGAAGTTGAAGAGAACCCACCAGTTGAAGCCCTATGATTAAGGAATTATGCATCAGCAAAAGGGATATATATTGGCAACTTGATGCGCGATGGAATGTTTGATAACGAGGAAGTAAATAGGGTTCCACAAACAAAATTATAAAAACAGAGTACAACGCTATTGTTTTGGGAAATAAAATGAAGATGTCTAATCTGCTGCGAAACCGACCACAAAATCCTTTTAACATAAAAATTACAGACATAAATACAGAAAATATAGACAAGTTTGTAGCTTATGCTGATAAGCATCAAATGCCTAAACGAGGTCATGTTATGATATGGTACAAACAAATTCCTTCATGGCTCGAAGAAGAAGTGCCAAATTGGACTGCACAGCAAGTTTATGACTTTTCTAAGTCATATATTCTTGCATTGTCTTCATTTTCATCTGTAAAAATTGATGAGTGGGATATAATAAACGAAGCGATAACCAAAAATGATTTTCGTCGAAATACTTGGTATGATATTGTAAGTAGTCAAAAAAATGATGAAGGTGATATAGGATTTAAGCCCTATTTCGTAAAGTTATTTAAGTGGGCGAGGCAAGCAGATGCAGATGTCGAATTATTTTACAATGATTAAAACATTGAACCTTTCGGAACTTCTAAAAATAATTTTATGCGCAACTTAGTTAAAGAACTTAAGTCAACAAATGCTGCTCCAATTGATGGAGTAGGTCTCCAAGGGCATTTTAAAATTGACCAAGTAACTGAACAATTTGTTGCTAAAATGGGTCAAACTATGGACGACTTAGGATATGCAGGATTTACAGTTAACATAACTGAGCTTGACATTAGAATATGTGCGGGGGATAATGGCAACATTCAAACCCAAAAGGATGCATATAAAAGAATTGTATCAACTGCTTTTAATCCTGAAAATTGCAACACCATCCTTATTTGGGGATCTTCTGACAATGATAGTTGGATAAATACCCATTATGAAGGATGTGGTCAAGCAACTCCTCATGATAAAAATTACAAAAGTAAACCAGCCTATTTTGGTATAAAATAAGCATTGATGGAATTGTAATCAAGGTTATTCAAAAATTACTAAGCATATTAAAAAAAGCAAGCGATTGTTTCGAAAACAGCTCAATGGGGTGTACTTGAAGAATCCGTAATCTATTTTTTACATGACGGTATGGGTTTTTTATTAGTTTAATGATATTTATGATTCCTTTTAAAACCAGTAGGTAACCTTTAAGTTTAGGCTTCTTACCCTAGGAACCCAGGGAGATCCGTCCCTTACCAAATAGTTATTGTTGTAGACCAAAAACAAGTTTGAAAGCCCATTAAACCTCCATTGTAGTCTGGAGTTGATGCCAAAATTTTCGGACTGCGAGTTAAATTGTATCAGGGTTGCCCAATAGAGTGTTTTGGTAAAAGAAAAATCGAATTTTGGGCCTACCAACCAAAGTTTTGCAGTTTTGTTGAGGTGATTTAGTTGAATGGCGTCGTAATTTATTTTGATGCTGGTCAATAATATGGGTTGGAATCGTATAAAAAAGCTGTTTTCAAAAGAATATTTTGTTCCGTCATAGAATTTTCCATAGTTCTGGGCCACTTTAAAGTAAAAGTTTTTTACAGGATTGGAAGAATAGTTGATTTCAAAAATTCTGCTTTGGTAGATTTGTCCCCCAAGCAAAGGGCTGTCCTTGTTTATCCCCGTTGGATCAAAATCATTGGGCAGGTATTCGTTGGTATTATAGAGCTGCATTCCCAGTGTACTTTGATTGGTGTAGACCGTTAATAACCGAATTAGAAAATTATTTTCAAGAAAATCTTCATCGGAAGAATTTAACTTAAACCACAACCAGTGGTTATAAGAAAACCTGTAATAATTTACCTTACCTTTTTTAGGATAAATTTTATAAGCATAGTAAGGAGCAAATTTAGAAACTCCAATCCTGCGAAGAATTCCCAAGTCTGTTCTAAAGTCATCTCCCAAATAGGAATATTCAAAATTAACTTCACTTTGTCGTGTTTCTCGCGTCAACCGAACCCCACCACTAAAACCATTTTCGTTTTTTAAAGGGCTAAAGGAATTGTAAGTAAAAAACCTACCGTTCCATTTGTTGTCCACAGAGTTGAGATCATATTCCAGCCCCACCATACGATTGTAGGTGTCATTGTGATCCACAAAATCATAATCTTTAGCGTTTTCCCGATTGATGAATAAAAATTTTAGTGCAGATCGGTTAAATACTTTTTGATTAAGAGTAAGTACGGTATTTAGATTGGAAGGAATTTCATTGGCTATGTCGTCGTTGGTGAGCATACTCAGGAAGCCAAGCTTCAATCCATTAGAAACTTTACCATTCAATCGTAATCCGCCAATGATATCATTCTCGATCAAATTACCGTCTGTGTCCCTGGCCAAACCGATCCTGCGGGTAAAAAAAGGGGTTATGGTTCGTATGGCTCCAAAATTTGAAAATAGATCACTGTTTTGAAGAAAAAACTGTCTTTTTTCAGGGAGTTTAATTTCAAATCTTCGGAGATTAACAAACTCGTCATCCACCTCAACTTGTGAAAAATCGGGATTATAAGTCAAATCCAGATTTAGTCCATTTCCTAGAGGGACTTTTACGTCTCCCCCAACAGAGATATTTTTTGTTTTATTATTTTCTTCAACATTATTATAGTTAATTGCGTTCAAGAATGGGATAAAAGCGATCTTGGCATTGGATTTTCCCAGCGGCTTTTCAAAGTTAATCTTACCCATAAAGGCTAGATTATAGTCTTTAAACTGTTGGGGTATTTTGGCCCAGCTTGTCCTCTGGTATTCGGAGGTGTCGAACCTAAAAAAATTAAATCGCCATGAGTTTACACCTTTAGGAAAATTTAGGGTGGCCAGTGGAATTTTCATCTCGATAATATAATAGCCTGGATAGGTTTGACCCTCAACGTCAAATTTCGCATCCCAGGTTCTGTTGATATCATTTCGCGGAGTACTCACACCTCCATTGGAAACCAATATATCACTTTTAACACCTCTCATATTCGAGCCAAACATATATGCGATGTTCCCATCACTAAAAGTATCAAACAAAAAATTTATCTTGTCTGCTGCAACTCCACTAAAATCCCATTTTAGTGATGGAATAACGTAGTCGTCCGAAACTGAAAAAGCCTTACACAACAAATATAGATTCTTGTTGTCGTAGAGCAACTTTAGTTGGGTTGGATTGTTAAAGTCTGTGGTTACATCTGGAAAGTGTCTCCATGCCGCGTAGGTGGAGTCTGCGATTTTCCATACATCTTCCATGTCGTTGCCATCCACAGTGATTTCGGAGGTTATGAATTTAACTTCCATTTCTGGGAAGGCCTCTTGAGCCACCCCAACAATAGTAAAGAAAAATAAAAGGATTTGGGATCCCAAAAAATTAATATAATCCTTCAAATAAAGCATCTTAATTCTTGATTATTTGACCTATCAAAATTTAAAATTAACTAAATTTTAATATCAATTTATATTAATGTCGTAGTAATTAATAAGATAGATATTTTTTACAGAAGATTTTTTTAAACAATTCTCGTGTTTTCAAGTGGAGCAGTAGGGCTCTTGACATCTCTTTTTTATGTATTGGAATTCTTGATCATTGAACAGGTCTGTTCTTTCATTATGACCGCCTTTTAGATTTTAAAGTTAAGCGGTTATAATGTCTTAGTCACAACATTCATTAGTGCTTTTTATAGTGGGTTTGCAGTCCAACCCATAGATTTAAACACCATCAATATAATGAGCCAAACGCGATTCATATCACCTATATTTTAAGCGTACCACCACTGGATGATGATCCGAGGCCCATCCTCCCTCGGGCGTTTTTCGGTAAAGGTGTTTCGCTTGAATGGATTTGAGACCTCTTACAAAAACATAATCAATCCTTTTTTCGCCTTTGCTTTGGGTGTTAAAGCTATTAGCAGTGGGGAAATTTGAGTCTGTTGGGGTCAGGTTTTTTTGAACGTCGAGAAAATGAGACTGCATTTTTTGGATGGGTGAGGTGTCTGGGGTAAGATTAAAATCACCGGTAACAATTACGGGGTAATTCTCCTCATTAAATGATTCTATTTTTTCAATGATAAGGTCAATGGATTTTGCGCGCGCTTTTAGTCCACGGTGGTCGAAATGGGTATTAAAAACCCAAATTTTTTTTTGATTTTTTTTGTTTTCAAACAATCCATAAGTGCAAATGCGTTCCAAAGAGGCATCCCAGCCCTTTGAAACCAGGTCGGGGGTCTTGGACAACCAAAATGTATTGGATTGCAATACTCTATATTTGTCTTTTTTAAAAAAAATGGGACTATATTCTCCTTTGGTTTTCCCATCCTTTCTTCCGATGCCCAAATAGTTGTAGGTAGGTAACCACTCTACCAAATCCAATAACTGCGCATGAACGACTTCTTGAAGTCCAACAAAATCCGCGCTTTGCTCGTTTAAGAGACCCATTACAGTTGCCTTGCGATTTTCCCAAACATTCATTCCGTCTTTGGGATTGTTATAACGGATGTTGTAAGAAATGGCTTTGATGTCATCCGAGGATTGAACCGACGTAAAAAAGAGAACAATGAGTATACGAAACATTATCAATGGTTTTAAATTGTTAAACTACGATTGAAGTACTAAAAGTGTTTAAGAAACTATGAATATTAGTTCAAATACTTAGTTTATATGGTTTTCTGTATTGTTTTTCACGTCTTAGATTGGCTTCAAAATCGTCTTTAAATTCTTCCTTAACAGGGTCCCAGTGCAGTGGCCTTCTAAACTCATATGCCAAGTTGGCGATATGACAAACGGTGGCCGTTCGATGCCCAATTTCAACGTCACATATGGGCTTTTGACCTGCTTTTGCAGCTGTGATCCAGTCCCTTTCGTGACTTTCAGAAACATAGAGTTTAGTGTCATGAGATTTTAAATCGGCAGTGACCAACTCTTTTTGGGAAGGTTCAAAATATTTACGGCTAATGTCCATACTGCCCTCGGTACCAAAAAAACGTACTCCAAAGCCACGACCAAAATTTCGATGTTCTACTTCCACACCGTTTTCATATAGCATTTTTAGACCTCGAGAGGCGGTTGGTTCAATGGGGGCTTGATATTTAATAGGTCCACTATGGTCCATTCCCAGTGCCCACTGAACGATATCAAACATATGGGCTCCCCAATCAGAGAGGATACCACCACCATATTCACGATACCACCTCCAGTTTGGGAATCGCGCAGATTCAACTATTTCTTTATGGTAGGACCTCATTGGGGCGGGTCCAACCCAACGTTCCCAATTTAAATAGTTGGGGGTGACTTGGTAGGGCAAATTACAGGGAGCTGAGGGGTTGCCGACTTCCACCCATACTTTTTCCATTTTACCCAGATATCCATTGCGAACCAGTTCACATGCTTTTCTAAAAGAGTCTCGTGATCGTTGCATACTTCCGGTTTGTAGGACACGCTTGTATTTACGCGCTGTTTGTTCCATCATCCTCCCCTCATTGATGGTATGAGACAAAGGCTTTTCACAATAAACGTGCTTACCCGCCTTCATGGCTTCAATGGCAGGAATGGCATGCCAGTGGTCTGGGGTACTAACCATGATACCATCGATGTCTTTGCGATCCAATAAATGCTGGTAATCCTCATGGACATCAAAGTTGCCTTTGATTCCATACATTTTATTTTGCTCTGCGATGAAGTTGGAAAACCTTTCTAACCTTTGTTTATGTACATCAGATGCGGCAATGACATGTGCTGTGGTATCTTTAAAAATACGTTTTGTCAGTCCAGAACTTTGTGCGCCCGTTCCAATTACACCTATGTTAAAACGATCACTCGGGGCAGTAAATCCTTTTCCCAGCACTTGGCGGGGAACTATAGTAATTCCAGCAATAGCAGCGCTACTATGCCTTATAAATTGTCTTCTGTTGTTTTTCATTTGGTTAATATCGATTCTTGTAGTTGGGGATAAAGCCCACTAAAGGTATTGATTTAAATTATCAGTATACAATCTTGTTTAGCTTTTAAATTAATAAAAATATAAAATAAAAACGCCGCTAAGCTTGCTTTTATTTTTGACTAAGGGTTAAGATCGTGCCTGATTAAAGGATAATGGGTTTCCAATTTCTTACCGTTAACTACTTTGGTGATTCCATACTTAAAACCTAAACGATGGGTGATGATTTCTAAAGTATCCTCGGGTTTCTCCTCGATGGGTTCCGAGTAGATATTCCATCCTTTATGGGGGGCTTTTTCATTGGAATATTGATACCCTATCCTGACGCCTGGCTGGTTGGTTTTGATGGTAATTTTACCACCTTCGAAAGTAAACTTTGGCACTTCAGACCATTGGGGTTTTCCATTGGGATAAAATTTTTGTATCAGCTCAATTTCATTGATAAACCCCTTGTCATCAATTCCTTTCATCCAGCGTTCACATTCTGTCCTGAGGTCTGTCAGCACCTCAGCATAGGCAGGGTCATTGGCCAAATTATTCAGTTCGTGGGGGTCGGTTTCCGTGTCAAAAAGTTCCTCTGCCGGTTTGGATGTTCTGAACCAAAGTGCCTGATTTTCGTCTAACTCCCCAGCGTCCCGCATGCGCAGCAGTTCCTGCATAACTTCCATATTTTCTCTGTAGGCAATGGGAAGGTAGTAGGGTTTTTCAGGATGAAAGTTTTTTAGATATTTAAAACGTTTATTCCGAACTGCACGGATCAGATCTACCCTTTCGTCAAAGCGATCAGCTTGACCATGGATATATCTCCTCGGTGTGCCGACCTTATATTTACCCTCGAAAGCTTTACCTTCCATGTAGGAGGGCGGTTGGATGCCCACCATAGACAATAGGGTGGGGGGATAATCAACAAAACTGATCAACCGATCGTCCCTTACACCTGCCCTCTGTTTGTTGGGATACCTGATGATCAGTGGAACCCTCAGTCCCGAGTCATATAACAATCTTTTTTGTCTGGGTAGGGGGCCACCGTGATCGGAATACCATACAATGATGGTTTTTTCTAAAAGACCATCTTCTTCTAATTGTTGTAAAAGGATTCCCATAAACCGATCCATTCTAACGATGTTTGAATACAGTTTTCTCATCGCATTTTCTCCAATTTCGTTTTGGGGAAGGTAAGGAGGAACCTCAACTGCTAAATTTTCGAGAACTTGAAGCGGTATTGTGTCATTCTTATAAGCCTGATAGTTTTTATATCCCAATTTTTCCCACTGAGACTCGGCAATTCTTGGGGGGGGGAATACATCGTGATCTTCTCTCTTATACTGAGTATTCCACATATTTGATTCGTGGGTAACATTCGCGTTAAAGATGGAAAAAAAGGGCATTTCATTGTTCGGTCTGTTCCTCCAATGGGCATATTCACTGGATTCATCCCAAGCGAGTTCTGACTTAAAAAACTGGTAATCCTCTTTGCTATTGTTGGTGGTATAGTAGCCATTTTCACGCATGATTTCGCTTACCATTTTTACTTCTGGTGGAGGAACCACTTGGTAGTCAACCAGCCCCGCTGCTTTAGCGATGGCTTGTTGTTTTAGGGTACGCATATTGTGCGCCCCGAAAGAGTTTGGATACAAGCCTGTTGCGAGCGTAGCTCTGCTGGGGGAGCAAACTCCAGCTACAGAAAAGTTTTGGGTATAGACCACACCCTCCCTTGCCAAGCGGTCGAGATTGGGGGTCGGTGCACGAGGGTCACCATAGGCATTAAGGAAGAAAGGACTGAGGTCTTCGGTAACCAACCAAAGCACGTTGAGCGGCTTTTCCTCCTTTATTTCACAAGCAGTAAAAGAAAGTAGCCACAGTAATATAATATTTAATTGTTTTTTGGAAAGGATCATAGCACCAAAAGTATTTAATGTTTAGTTTTTATTTTTTAAAAGAAATGATTTATTCTAAGAAATAGCGCAAAAACTTAGCTGAATCATTTTCTCCAAGAGGTATGTTATATTTTTAAAATGCATTTTTAATTTTTGCCCCCCTTTCAATTATATATTGTGTTTACAGCATCTAATTAAAAAAAATTACCATTTTCATTTTTGTATATTTAGTTTTAAAAATAGGAAAATCATGAAAATAAAAAGTGTATTACCCATTGCAGCTATAATTTTATCGTACTCCCTTTTTGGGCAAAAAACCACCCCAACGATCAATAAGGAGTCTGAGGTACCTCAATATGTGTTGCCCCAGTTACTTAAAACCAAAAAAGGGAAAACCGTAAAAACAGTTCGGGACTGGGAGCGGTCAAGGCGTCCAGAAATTCATGATTATTTCGCCCACCAAGTCTATGGTGTTGTTCCTGCAGAGCTCAACTATCACAATGCAGAACTGATGGACAACGAGCCCGCAGCATTAGCGGGAACTGCTGTTCGAAAACAAGTCAATTTACACTTTAAAAAAAGAGAAAAATCCATCGTCATTCCCTTACTCATGTATTTGCCTAAGGGGTCAACAAATGTTCCCGTTTTTTTGGCGTATAATTTTAAGGGGAATCACTCCTTGAGTTCGGACACGTCCATTTTAGTCGATGGTAAAAAAGCAAACCAACTTACTGGCGAGGCCTCCAAAAATTTTAATCCCAGTTCAAGGGGGGAAAGAACTTCACGATGGGCGATAGATAAAATGATCGATGCTGGCTTCGGATTGGTAACAGTCAACTACAACACTGTAGACCCAGATAAGAATGATTTTTCTGACGGTGTACATGCCCTATTTTATGCACCTGGCCAGAATTCACCAAAAAAAAATGAATGGGGTTCATTGTCGGCATGGGCCTGGGGCATGTCTCGGGTAATGGATTTCTTAGAAACAGAACCTTTGGTGGATCAAGATAAGGTGGTATTGATGGGGCACTCTCGTTTGGGAAAAACGGCCCTTTGGGCAGGTGCTAACGACCCGCGATTCAGTATTGTTATTTCCAATAACTCAGGCTGTGGGGGGGCAGCCCTTTCTCGGCGCAGGTTTGGCGAAAAGGTATCGGACATTAATACCAACTACCCACATTGGTTTGCCAAGAACTTTCACAATTTTAATGAAAAAGAATCCGCATTGGAGGTCGATCAACATATGCTTATTGCACTGATGGCTCCAAGGCCAGTCTATGTGGCAAGTGCCAGTAAAGATCCATGGGCGGATCCCAGAGGTGAATTTTTAGCTGCGCAAGCTGCTACTTCGGTATATGAACTCTACAAAAAGAAAGGCATAGAAACAAAAGAAATGCCCGCGGTCAACACCTCCATTCATGAGTCAGTGGGATACCATCTGAGAGCGGGAAAACACGATGTAACAGATTACGATTGGGAACAATACATCCTTTTTGCTGAAAAGCACTTTAAGTAATTTAATCAATGGTACTGCCCCACCAGTCGGAATTGGGCAGGTAGTTGGGATCGAGTTGATTGGCCCTTCTGGCTTCAACCCTAAGCTTCATTTTCAGTTTGTGTTTTTGGAGCCAATCATTTTCTTCCGCTTCGTTATGTAAAGGATCTCTTTCGGGAATTTTTGCATTGGTTTCGCGGAGCCATTCTACCAATTCAGTTTTTAAGGTTTCACCTACTGCTGGATTTTCATCATACAAATCGGTGGTTTCACCCATGTCTTTTCCCAAGTGATATAATTCACTTTTGTTATTTTCAAAATAGTGAATAAGCTTCCAATCTCCTTTTCTTATGATGGCACTGGGATCTCCACCTTGATTTCCATAATGGGGATAATGCCAAAAAAGTGAGCGTTCTTCAAGGGATTGATTTTGTAGCAGTGGCACCAAACTTTTCCCATCTACTTGTACAGGGTTTTCTATTCCTGCCAGCTCCAGCAGGGTAGGAAAAAGGTCAGCACCTGTAACGGGTGTTGCTACTTGTTTATTAGCATTTGCAATTTGAGGTGCTTTGATAAAAAAGGGAATTCTTGTTCCTGCTTCCCACTGGTATCCCTTTCCGCCCCGCAGAGGTAAGTTACTGGTGGCATAGTCATCTCCAGCAGAAACACCACCATTATCAGAAACAAATACCACCACCGTATTTTCCTCAAGCCCCAAATTTTCCAGTGTATTCAGTACATGACCTACTGCCTCATCGGTTTGTTCCAACAGGCCTGCATACACGGGGTTGTCTTGTTTAATTCGAATGGGCAGTCTTTTTTCTATGGCAAAACCTTCCTCGAGAAGACCTTGGCTTACGGCCTTTTTTTGGTATTTAAGCCACCGCTCTTGGGTTGTTTGAATAGGCGCGTGCACTGCGTAAAAACTCAAATACGCAAAAAAGGGTACGTTAGGATTTTGTTCGATGAAATTTGCGGTTTCTAGCGCCAATTTCATTGAGAGAGTCATGCCTTTTTCCTCTTCGTAGTCCTCTAAAAACGGATTGTTGAAGGGGGAAAAATAACCACCAGAATAGGGACCACCTCGAAAGTATCCTCCCTTGTTTATGTCAAATCCATGATCGGTGGGGAGAGATTTTTCTTCTTTGGATCCCAAGTGCCATTTGCCCGCAAAAAATGTTTTGTAATCATGGGCCTTGAATACTTCTGGTAAGGTGATCATTTCGAAGGGTAAGTGTTTCACATAATCACTGGGCAACAACTGGGTTTTTCGTTCCACCTTCCTCCAAACTGTGCCATATTTTGCCCCTATCCAATCTGTTATTCCGTGAACAGTGGGGTATACCCCTGTCAAAAGGCTTGCCCGCGAGGGACTGCATACCGAAGCATTTGCATGCCCCTGGGTAAAAATGGTACCTCCTTCAGCAATTCTGTCAATATTGGGGGTTTCATAAAATGTACTGCCCGTGCTGCTTAAATCTTTATAGCCTAAATCATCCACTACTATGAAAAGAAAATTGGGCTTCGGTTGGGAATATTCACAACCAATGACCAACAAAGTGGTAAGTAAAAAAACTATTTTATTAATGAGTTTATTTTTTAAAATTACGGATACTTTCCACGATTACAGTTCCCATGATAAGTGTTCCTCCAAAAATGGTACTCAGCGCCGGGTATTCTCCCAATACGATCATTCCGATAATGATACCATAAACGGGTTGTACACTACTAATAATACTAGCAGTGCTCACCGTGAAATTTCTAAAACTATATATAAATAAGGAGTGTCCTGTTGCTGTGGTGACAAAGGCCAATATCAGTAGGGCAGGGATTGATGCTTGCAACCCTGTCATGTCCGACAAATAAAAGAATGGCGAAAGCAAAACCGTAATGATGATTAGTTGGTATACCATCAAGATAGATCCCTCATATTCCGCAGCTTTTGATTTCATGTAGATATTTCTGATGGAATAACAAAAAGCAGAAGAAACCCCAAACCCGATGGCTTTAAATTGATCGTTTTCAATATCGAATTCAGGGGCTAAAAAATAGATCCCCACCAACACGGTGAGCCCAAGTAGAATATTTGATTTATTGAATTTCGTTTTTAACATCAACGGTTCAAGAAATGTTGTTATCACAGGGTAGGTAAATACGGAAAGCATTCCAATGGCAACACTTGAGAGCTTTAGAGAGATGAAATAAGATATCCAGTGCAAACCCATGAGCACCCCACTTAGCAAGACCACAACACGGTCGTTCTTTTGAATCTTAAAAGTTAATTTTTTCCACCTACAAAAAAGAAATAGAAAAATACCCCCTAAGAAAGATCTTAAAAGAATGATTAGGGGAACCGGAAGATCAATGTAACGGCCTAAGGTTCCCGAGGTGCTGATCAATAAAACAGCAAAATTGAGCTGAATTAGATTTTTAAAATACTGTTGCTTTTGCATTAAGCCAATTTATAGAATTCCTCCCAGCCTTTTCTTGGAGGATAACCTCTTAATAGCTCATTGGCAAATGCATTATTGGTTATCGTTTTTGTTTTTCGATTGAATAAAATCGGCTGATTCATTTGTTGTGCAATGGTCCCCAGACAGAATACTTGACTTAGTGGGGCAGAGACTTCAAATGGTGAGAGTGTTTTTTCCAATCCCTTTGCAGCATTGATGAAATTCATAAAGTGATTGGTGTCACTTTTATAATAGTCGGGCAGTTGTGATTGAACATCCTTTCCGTTTTCGGTTGGAATCACCGATAGGGTTCTGTTGTGAGACCCACCTTTAAAAATAATGTCTTTACCATAAATGACCTTACCCGGTCTTAATTTTTTGGGTTGTACCATTCCCTTTTTGGTTTTTGCTTGGGTATCGATCTCTATATCCCCATAATTTTCTGGTACCTGAGGGTGGTTGTCGACCCCGTCATACCAAGTGACCTTTACTTTGGGCATGGTCCCTCTTTTGGGAAAATGAAATTCCAAGCTAGAGGACTGGGGATAGAATAAGTCATTGTGACCCATCAAATTTTTAGGGGTTATTTTTTCTGGAAGCCCCAAGTTTAAAAACTGGTGAAACCCATCCATAATATGCGCACCCCAGTCTCCGAGCGCTCCATTCCCAAAAGTATACCAGCAGCGCCATTGACCATCAATAAAATCTGTGTGAAAATCGTGATCTGGATAACCCACATGCCAAGTATCCCAATCCAAAGTCTTGGGAATTTCGCCACCGGAGGGAAACTTTTTCATTTGGGTGTCCCAGCCATGCCAACGCCGCCTACCGTTCATGTGGGAGGTGATTTTTTCTACCCCGTTGATAAACCCTTTTTCAACCCATGTTTTAAACTGATAATAGTTGTCCTGACAGTGTCCCTGATTTCCCATTTGAGTAGCCACGTTGTACTTTTTGGCGGCACGGATTAATATTTCAGATTCCTGGAAAGTTCTGGTTAGGGGTTTCTCAACATACACGTGTTTTGCCAGTGACATTGCCAAAATAGTGATTGGGAAATGAGAAAAATCTGGGGTTGCGACGCTTACCGCATCAATTTTGTCTTCCATTTTATCGAACATTACCCTAAAATCTCTAAAGCGTTTGGCTTTCTTGTGAATCCCCATGGTTTTAAGGGTTTTCTCGCCTCCCAAATTCACATCACAGAGTGCCACTACATTGGCAGCTCCTGTGGCATAGAGATCACGGACCACACTTGAGCCCCTGTTTCCAATACCACAACATGCTAAATTGACTTTGTCATTGGGAGCCACTACTGCTTTTTTTATGACTTTCCCAGAAATATCACGAACCTCTTTTTTGGAAAAAAGTACATGACTGGGAATTACCATAATGGATCCTAGTGAAACCCCAGCCCTTTTAATAAATTGCCTTCTTTGGTTAAGACTTATGTTACTTTGTTTAGACATGATTTTGTTTTTTTTATTACCTCCCAGAAGTGGGATATTAGTGTGTAATATATATCCTAAAATTAATTTTTTTAAAATTAAAAAAAAATTGAATTAAACTATAATCATAAATAATTGTCTAAAAAATATCTATCTTTTAGGCTATGAAAAACTACATCTGCTCTTTTATCATGCTCTTGATTTCCATCAGCATTTCGGCTCAGGATTTTCAAGGCAAAGCATTTTATACCTCTAAGACCACCATTGATTCCAATTTTGGAGAAAATTTGCCTCCAGACAGGAAAAAAAGGATCATGGAGCGCTTAAAAGCTAACTTGGAGAAAAATTACGAGTTGGTTTTTGACAATGCTACTTCTTTATTTTATGAACAAAAGCAGTTAGATGTGTCCGGGGGTAACGGCCGTTTTAATTTTATGTCTTTTATGTCCCCAATACAGGGAATTCTTCACAAACAATTTGCTACCAATACGTTTACCAACAGAGTGGAGCTTTTTGGAAAGTTCTTCTTAATAAAAGACACATTACCTGATCGGAAATGGGTCATGACGGGAGAATCTAAGACCATTGGTAAATATTTAGCCTACAAAGCCACAATAACCAGAGAAGTAACCCGAGAGGTTTTTCAATTTGGGAGGCAAAGTAATCGTGACGCAAATGAACCTCCAAAAATGAAAACTGTCAATATTACCGCTTGGTTTACCCCACAAATTCCAGTTTCTACAGGTCCTGAAAAACACGGAGGCTTACCCGGATTAATCCTTGAAGTAAGCAGCGACAGAACCACTATGCTTTGCACTAAGGTGGTTATAAATCCAAAGGAGAAGATCAATATTAAAGAGCCCAAAAAGGGAGCTGTTGTAGGTCTGGAGGAGTACGAAAAAATCCGAACAGATAAGATTACTGAAATGCGTGAAATGTATAGAAGAAACAGAGGCCAAGGTGATGGTCGGGGCGGTTTTAGATCTCGTTAATTGAATAATTAAATATTGAATAAAGTCAACATACTACTGGGTTTATTGTCCTTTAATGCTTTCTGCCTGGGGCAGAACATTGATTTGGAAGGAACAATAACAGACGCTAGTGGAACTCCCATCATGGGCGCAAATATAGTTGCGGTAGAAAAGGAAACAAAAATTTTAGATGGCTTTGGCATTTCCAATGAGGTAGGTTATTACAGGCTTACTTTAAAAAAGCAAATCGATTATGAAGTAAAAATTTCATTTATTGGATTAAAAGAGGTCTCTTTTGTATTTAATGAATCCGAGAATGTTGAGAAAAACTTTGTTTTGGAGGAACAAGCGGAGTCATTGGATGAAGTTGAGTTGGTATATGAGATGCCCGTTACCATAAAAGGCGATACCATTATTTACAACGCAGATTCTTTTAATACAGGTACCGAACGAAAGTTGGAAGACGTCCTTAAAAACATGCCCGGAATTGATGTTAATGATGAGGGAAGAATTGAAGTAGAGGGCAAAGAGGTCACCAAAATAACTGTAGAAGGAAAAGATTTTTTTGATGGTGACTCCAAGCTGGCGACACAGAACCTCCCCGCCAGTGCCGTTGGAAAAGTAGAAGTACTCAGAAACTTCTCCGAAGTCAATCAATTGAGGAGTGTCACCAACAATGAAGACAATGTTGCGATCAATATCAGTCTTAAAAGTGGTAAAGATAAATTTTGGTTTGGTGAACTAGGGGGTGGTTTAGGAAAAGAAGATAGATTTATTGCAGCCCCTAAGATTTTTTACTATTCAAAAAATATGAGTATGAACTGTTTTTACAACAGTAATAATATTGGTGACCCACCGCTTTCAAGAAGGGACTTTTATCGGTTTGGTGGGGGGTTTAATAATTTAAATGCTCGAACAGGAACCTCTATTAACATAAGTTCGGACGATGCTGGAATTACCAATTTACAGAACAACAGAGCGAAATCTATTGACGCTCGATTTGGAGCCTATAATTTTAGCTATGCTCCATCCACTGCATTAGAATTTAGTGGTTTTGCTATTTTTTCCAAAGTCGATAACCAACTAGAAGAAAACAAGACTAGGCGTTATACCGTTTCTAATGCCTTAGAGGAAACTTCGGAAAACACTTTTCAAGAAAACGAACAACAGTTGTATAAATTCACTACCGAATTTAATCCTAACGAAAATTTACAATCGGAATACAATGTACTGTTCAAAACGTCTAATCAAAATGAACGCTCGGACCTTTCAACCATTTCGGGTAGACAAGGACAGCGCGTTCGAGAGGAAATTGGACAATTAAGAGACCAAACTCCTTTTTCTGTCAATCAAGAATTAAGGATGTATTACACCCACAATATCGACCATATTTTTTCTTTGGAGTTACAACATTTATATCAAAAAGAAGACCCGTTTTACAGGGCTATCAAACAATTTGAACCTTTTGGAGGATTGCTAAGCCTCAATAGCGGTCAAGAAAATTTCAATATCAACCAAGACCGAGAGGCCAAAACGGATAAAATTGAGGGTAAATTAGATTACTATTACATACTTTCCCCCAAAGCTAACCTGAATTTCACTTTTGGGGTTACCGATGTGAGTCAGGATTTTAATTCATCAATTTTTCAAATTATGGACAGTCGTAACCGAGAGCTGTTTTCAGAAAACTTTTTGAATAATGATGTTTCCTTTCGATTCTTGGATGCCTATGCAGCATTCCATTACCGATTTGTTTCCGGGATTTTCACTCTTGACCCGGGTTTTACAATGCACAGCTACAAAACAGTGACACGACAATTGGGGAGCGAGGAAGACAATTCTTTTTCCTTCTTTCGACCTGATTTTAGGGTTTTATTAAAATTTAAAGATTCGGAAAATTTAAGGCTCACTTATCGATCGACCAGAGAGTTTACAGACATAAATAACCTGGCAGAAGGATATATTTTCAGGAATTACAATTCTTTTTTTCAGGGGAACCCCAATTTGGAAGCAGCCTTTTTTAACAGAATCAACCTCAACTATCAAAGTATCAATATTTTTAATTTCACCAATATATTTGCTAATCTAAGCTATTCTGTAAGGGACAATGCGATCCAGAATACCACACAGGTTGAAGGAATTAATAGTATTAGAACGGCGACCAATTCCAATTTTCCACGCGAAACATACACAGCATCTGGACGAATTGATAAACGCCTAAAAAATTTAAAAGGCGGATTGAGCATCAATTATAACTTCAGTGATTTCAATAATGTGATAAATGATAACCCTACTGCATCAAGTAATTTTACACAACGATACAACGCCAATATTGCTACCAATTTCAGGACAAAGCCCAATATAGAAATTGGTTATATCCACAGTATCAGAGATTACAAAACAGGAGGTGTTGAGAGTAAATTTTTCACAGATGCCCCTTATGTAAGATTGGATGCTTATTTTCTCAATGGTTTTGTGTTTAATGCCAAATACACCTATAACTTCTACCGAAATCAAGAGCAAACATTGAATGAATATCGTTTTTTAGAAGCAGATTTATCCTACAAGCCCAGTGGTTCCAAATGGGAATTTGGCCTTCGTGCAACCAATATACTTAACGACACGGAGATCAATAGAGACAGTTTTAACCAGTTTTCTTTCACCACCAACTCCTATGTGATTCAGCCGAGGTACTTGCTTTTTGAGATGACCTATGACCTAAGCGCTATTGGGGGGAAGGGTAAAGAGAAAAAATAAATGAATCAATTGAGCATATCAATAGCTGAGATCCAGTTGATCATGTTGTCAAACCATTGATCCACAGGGTAGCCTTTTTTTCTCATCCCAAATCCATGATCGCCATGGTGGTAATTATGAAGTTCACTTATAAAACCTCGCTCAGCCCAATCGATGTATAGCTCAGCGCTGGGAATGGCAAGCGCTAACTTATCTGCGGTGGTACAAACCACAAACAAAGGAGGTCCAAAGGTGGGAGGATCTTGATCTTCAATAATCACCATCCAGGGGTAAATAGGCGCTAAAAAATTTGGCCGGTTCTTTGGGCTGGATTTATAAGTTGCCTCAATTGAAACTGCTCCTCCTGCTGAAAATCCCATAATACCGATTTTCTGTGGGTCAATATTGTATTTTCCAGCGTTGTTTCTTAAGTGTTGGATAGCATTCAAGGCATCTAAATGGGCATACGAAAGTTGTTTCTTTTCCTTGGTGTAAGGTTCATTGAGCTCTTCTTTTTTAACGATGAGATGGGAGGGAACCAACCTATATTTTAAAACAAAAGCAGCAATTCCTTTAATGTTAAGCGCTTTTGCTACATGAGTGCCTTCATGAAAAAAAGCGTTGGAACGCATGCCGCCCCCTGGGCAGACGATCATGGCAGTAGTCTCTTTAGCCTTACCCTTGGGTAAATATATTTCTATCGTAGGAATGGATATATTATTGAATTTGTACTCACCTGGAGCGGAGCCTTGAGTTTTAAACTCTGTACCTTTGTAATCTAGACCTGTGTTATCATATTCAAGGGTAACAATTTCCTGGCTGTGTAAATGGAAAGTGGAAATTAAAACTAGTAGTTCAATGTATTTTTTCATTTTGAAGGTTTTTTTCTAATAAAAATTAAAGAAAAATGACTATCGAAGATAATTAAAAGTTGTTGTGAGTAGAAATATTTTCTTTGGAGCATCTTCCATTAGAAAACAATGTAATTTTTTAAATTAAGATTCCTGAACAACCTTTTGTTGAAATCAATTACCATTATAAAAAAAATATTACTGATTTTTACTTTGGTATTTATTGACCAATTTGTGGGGCAAGGAATATCGATATACCTGAGCAACCTGAGGGTGCTGTTTTTTGGTTAAGAGTGGTGTACACTGTTTTCCGATATTGGGCACACTATTGGCCATTTATTTGATTCGAAACTATCAGATTTTTGAGGAAAGAGCAATGGAGATTAAAACCCAACTAATGTATAAGAAACTAAAAATAATAAATTACAGAAACAAAATTCAATATCTATTTTTACAAGGCCAAATCAAGAATTTTGGAGATCTTTTAGTTTTTCTATTAAAGCGGGGACTACTTCAAAAGCATCGCCTACAATACCATAATCAGCAGCTTTAAAAAAGGGTGCTTCTGGATCGTTGTTGATCACTACCTTTACTTTTGAGGCATTGATTCCTGCCAAGTGTTGGATAGCTCCAGACACACCCACGGCAATATACAGATTCGTAGCAACAGGCTTCCCCGTTTGGCCGACATGCTCGCTGTGTGGCCGCCAACCCATATCAGAAACAGGTTTGGAGCAGGCAGTAGCTGCTCCCAAAACGTCTGCCAAATCTTCAATGAGATGCCAGTTTTCAGGACCTTTTAGCCCGCGTCCCCCAGAAATCACAATGTCGGCGTCAGCAATTGTAACTTTTCCAGTTACTTTTTCCACTTTTTCAATTTTAAAGGATCCAGAGGAAGGACTGATTTCTCCTGATTTAACATTTAGAGGAGTTGATTTTTTATGGGCGCCAAATGTATTATTTGACAAACCAATGATATTGATTTCATTGTTCAGAATCGTAGTATTAAATGCTTTGTTGGAATAACAAGTTCGATTTACTGTCAAGGGAGCATAACTTTCTGGAAGGGCAACAACGTTGGAGGCATATCCGGCCATTAGCGACACAGATAATATCGGTGCTAAATATTTTGCATCTGCACTAGAACTCAATACCACCAGATCAACATCCATTTCTTGGGCAGTAGAAGTTAGGTGAACGCCATATTCGTGGGCTTTAAAAGCAGATAGCGTCGGATCTTCAAAGCTGATCACTTCGTTTACACCGTATTCAGACAAGGTGCTTGGATCCTTTAAATTAAAAACGACTGCAATCAGATCGCATTCTTTTTTATCTGCAATGGCCCTTCCGTAAGAGGCCAACTCAAACGCAGATTTTTTTAAAAGGTTCTTTTCAGACTCAGCGTAAATTAGTACCGCCATATTTTTGGTTTAGATTACTTTGGCTTCGTTTTGCAACAAATCAATTAATTGGTCAAGATTATTAGCTTCTACCAGCTTCACCTCGCCCCTTGGGGCAGGTTTTTCATAGTGGATTACCTCGCTTCTTGTTTCTGAAGTTGTTGGGGGGATAACTTTAAGTGGTTTTTGGCGTGCTTGCATAATACCTCTCATATTGGGAATGATTAAATCTTTCTCTTCTACCAATCCCTTTTGCGCTCCAATCACCAATGGCAAACCACAGGAGATGGTTTCGATTCCACCATCTATTTCTCGGGATGCTTGCGCTTTATTTTCAGTTATTTCTAATGCCACACAATTGGTGACAAAATTTAATCCCAGCAGCGCTGAAAGCATTCCTGGAACCATAGATCCATTGTAATCAATAGATTCTCTTCCTGCAATGATTAAGTTATAATTCTCGTTTTGGCAATGTGCTTGCAACTGTTGCGCTACTTGAAAACCGTCTGAAGGCTCTAGATCGACTCTAAAAGCCCTATCAGCTCCAATCGCCAAACATTTTCTGAGAGTGGGTTCACAACTTGCATTACCCACACTGACAACGGTTACATTGGCTCCCTGTTTTTGTTGAAACCAAATGGCCCTTGTAAGACCAAATTCGTCATTGGGATTTATGATGAACTGAATCCCTTTCCTGTCAAACTCTTTGTCCCCCTCAATAAAATTTATTTTTGAGGTGGTGTCGGGTACGTTACTAATGCAAACCAAAATTTTCATTGTGCGAATTTACAACTGTAGTTTAATTGTGTTATAGTTTAAAAATATATAAAAAAAAATATGGATTGAGTATTTCAAAATATTTTCGCTTATAGTTTTATAAAGGAAGTTTATATCTCTGTCTTGAATAGGCAAGGAAAGGAACTAAAGTAATGAGAAATGACAGTAACGAAAAATCTATTTCGAGATTTGATCAAAAAAATATTTTACCGAAACGCCTTCTATTTCCCTAAATTTTTTTTGAAAAATGTAATTAGATCGAAAACCACTGAGTTCCCATAGATTGTCTAAGATGGTTTGCTGATTTCCTAATTTTTCGTGATGAGTGATACTTTTCATCAAAGTTATAGCATAATCTACCTTTGATTTGGTGATCTTGTTAACTACTCTTTCATGAGACATTTGTGAGATTTAATTTAGTGTTAAATGATTACTTATAGTTTGTTTTAACCCATTAACGATTGTACCTTCATGGCTAATCCCATATCGCCCGAGATTTTAATTTGACCTCCCATAACAGCCATCATAGGGTTTAATGTACCATCTCTAAGCTGTTCTAAAACAGCTGTTGAAATGACAATGGTACATTCAGCTTCAGCATCTTCCATTGAAACTGTATTTTCCTCACCATTACCATCAATAAAGATGGCATTATCATCTACCATAAATTTTAAAGTTCCTCCTAGTGGACTTGCATTACCAGCCCTTTCAGCAAACTGCTCATATACTTTTTGATGACTCATTTTAACATGCTTTATCCAAATGTATAAAAAAATATGAGCTTTCCGGTATTTTTATAGCTTTGTTAAAAATAATAATATGGGTTTCAGAATCAAAAATGTAGTAGTGCTCGGATCTGGTGTAATGGGATCGGGTATTGCATGTCAATTGGCAAATGTGGGTCTTGATGTTTTGATGTTGGACATGCCTCCAAAAGCGATTGGAGACCAGGCGTCGACTGACAAAAACATAGTGGCGCAAACTGCCCTGAACAAAGCAATTAATTCGAAGCCAACCCCATTGTACAAAAAAGAGTTTGCCAGCAGGATCGCCTTGGGAAATTTTGAAGACGATTTCCATAAGATTAATCAGGCGGATTGGGTCATTGAGGTGGTCGTTGAACGTTTGGATATCAAGAAGCAAATTTTCGAAAAAGTTGAAAAATACAGAAAGTCAGACGGGATCGTAACTTCCAATACTTCCAGTATACCAATATCTCTGTTGGCAGAAGGCAGATCGGAAGATTTTAAAAAATATTTTTGTGGTTCACATTTTTTCAATCCGCCGCGCTATTTAAGATTGTTAGAAATAATTCCTATTGCGGAAACCAAAAAGGAGGTCATTGACTTTTTTAAGCATTTTGGAGAAATCAACTTGGGTAAACAAACCGTTTTATGCAAAGATACTCCTGCTTTTATTGCCAATAGAATTGGAGTAATGTCTGGGGTAAAAGTTTTTGAACTTACACAACAATATGATCTCACCATCGAAATGGTAGATGCACTCACAGGATCACTCATTGGAAGACCCAATACGGGTACCTATAGACTTCAAGATTTGGTGGGCCTAGACACCGGAGAAAAAGTCACACAATTTGTCTTAGATAACGTCACCAATGACTCCTTTTTTGAAAAATTGGGAAAATCACCGGAAACAAAATTCATGTCTTTTCTTCTTGAAAATAATTTTCTTGGTAATAAAACAGGAAAAGGATTTTACGAAAAAACCAATCAAAAAGACAGCAACGGTAAAACCATTATCAATGCCCTGGATTTAAAAAAACTGGAGTACAAGCCCAGTATTCGACCAAAAAACCCCTTTCTCAAATCGGCTAAGGCCATTGAAGAACTTAAGAAAAGAATGGCATTTATAATCGATCACAAAGCGCCTGAAGGTAATTTTTTAAAGGATTATTTCGCATCTATTTTTGCCTATGCAGCCCAGAGAGTACCTGAAATTTCTGATCAATATTACCCAGTAGATGATGCGATGAGAGCAGGATATGTCTGGGATTATGGACCATTCGAATATTGGGATTTGGTTGGCTTTGAAAAGGGAATCAATATGATTCAGTCCGCTGAAGAGTCGGTCCCAGATTGGGTAACTGAGATGCAAAAATTAGGAGCATATCAATTTTATAAGTATGAAAAAGGTGTAAGGAAATTCTTTGATATCAACCGCAAACAATATGTTACGGTTCCTGGTTCCGATGCCTTTATTATTTTAGAAAGCTTTAAAGAAAATAAACCGATCATACAAAACAGTGAATGTGCCGTCCACGATATCGGAGATGGCGTACTGTGTTTAGAGTTTCAAAGTAAGAGCAACGCAATAGGAGAAGGTATTGGGAAGGCACTGGCAGAAGCAGTTAATTTGGCCGAGAGTGAAAACTGGAAAGGTATTGTTGTCGGTAACAACGCCAAACAATTCAGTGTCGGCGCCAACTTAATGAGTATAGGGATGATGGCCATGCAAAATCAATACGATCAATTGGATCAAATGGTGGCAGACTTCCAGTCTGTAAATATGAGAATTAGGACTTCTAAAATCCCTGTAGTAGTAGCTACTCAGGGTTATGTTTTTGGAGGAGGCTGTGAGATAACAATGCACTGTGACGCAGCCGTTTGTGCAGCCGAGTCCTATATTGGTCTCGTGGAGGTTGGCGTGGGACTGATTCCTGGCGGTGGCGGTACCAAAGAGTTTGCACTCAGGGTCGCTGACGGGTTTTATGAAGGTGATGTAAAAATACCCATGTTAATAGATCATTTTAAAACCATCGCCACAGCAGCGGTTTCTACCTCTGCATCTCAAGCGTTCGATCTACACTATTTGCAGGAAAATAGAGATACCGTAACCTACAATGTTTACAGAAACATTGGGTTGGCCAAACAAAAAGTAATTGAATTGGCCAAAGATTTCGTACCTCCTACATTCAGATCGGATATCGAGGTGCTCGGAAGGTCAGGCATGGGAACACTGTATTCGGCCATCAATGAATACCGTTTGGGAGGTTATATGTCGGAACACGATGAATTGATCTCGCGGAAGTTGGCTTACGTAATATGTGGTGGCGATTTAACCGGCTCTCAAAAAGTAGGGGAACAATACTTATTGGACATAGAAAGAGAGGCTTTCATGAGTTTGTTGGGAGAACCTAAAACCTTGGAGAGAATTCAATATCTACTAATGAATAACAAACCTTTAAGAAATTAATAAACATGGAAGCATATATTGTAAAAGGTTACAGAACCGCTGTGGGAAAATCCAAAAAAGGAGGCTTTAAAAATTATCGCTCAGACGACATGGCCGTAGATGTAATTAAACATTTAGTTGAACAAGTACCAGCATTGGACCCTTCCACTGTAGACGATGTCATCGTGGGGTGTGCCAACCCTGAGGGAGAGCAAGGTCTTCAAGTAGGCAGGTTAATTTCTGCTCGTGCATTGGGTAATAAAGTTCCAGGAATCACCATCAACCGATATTGTGCTTCAGGTCTTGAGGCCATTGCCATGGCAGTTGCTAAAATTAAAGCAGGAATGGGGCAGGTGTTTATTGCAGGTGGAACGGAAAGTATGAGTCTTATTCCCATGACAGGATATAAGCTTTCCCCCAGCTACAAAGCCAATATGGAAAATTTAAACTACCATGTCAGTATGGGAGCAACAGCCGAGGCAGTAGCTGCGAAATACAATATTTCACGTGAGGCTGCCGATGCCTTTTCATTGGCTTCTCATCAAAAAGCCGCAAATGCTATTGACAAGGGTTATTTTGAAGATGAAATTATTCCCATTACTGTGGAAGATGTTTATGTCAAGGAAGGAAAAAAAGTAAACAGCACCCATACGGTTGCAGTTGATGAAGGTGTTCGTAGAGACACCACTCTCGAGGGCTTAGCAAAGTTGAGGGCGGTCTTTAAACAAGGCGGAGTCATCACTGCAGGCAATGCCTCTCAAACCTCTGACGGCGCTGCATTTACTCTGTTGATGAGTGAAGATAAAATAAAAGAGCTTGGGCTATCCCCCGAGGCCAGAATGGTTTCTTGTGCAGTAGGAGGGGTTGATCCGCTATACATGGGTATTGGCCCCTGTGAAGCAATCCCCAAGGCATTGGTTGCCGCAGGGTTGAAGTTGTCCGATATCGAACAAACCGAGCTCAATGAGGCTTTTGCGGCGCAAGTCCTTGCAGTAATTCAGCAAAGTGGATTGGAC
>PBCE01000052.1 GCA_002716845.1 Flavobacteriaceae bacterium
ATTGATTTCGGATACCGAGCTCGCGAGTTAAGCTTCGTCATGGGTAAGGGAGCTCAAGAAAAAACAGAAATCTCAATAAACTTTAAAAAGTTTTGTACAGGCAAAGGCTATATTTTAGATTTGAATTCGTCAAATAACTCAAGAATTTATGGAGATGATTGGTTTAAATTTGTTTCTAATTGTAAAGGTATGCTTGGTGTTGAAGCTGGAGTTTCAATTTTTGACATTAATGGAGATATTATAAAAGAATGCAAAAGCTACTTAGAAAAGAATATTAATTGCACTTTTGACAAAATTTATAATGATTTATTACATAAATATGAATATTCTGATAAAAATATATATTATAGAACGATCAGCCCCAGAATATTTGAAGCTGCGGCATTTAAGGTATGCATGATATTGTACGAGGGTCAATACAACCAAATTATACAGCCTTATGTGCACTATATTCCTTTAAGAAAAGATTTTTCCAATATAGACGAAGTTTTTAATATTTTTAATGACAAAAAGCAAAGACAAAAAATTGTAGAAAATGCATACGATCATATTATTGGTTCAAATCTTTTTACATATGCAAAGTTCATTAAAGGTTTTGATTCAATAATTGACGAATTTAAATTTTGCGGATTGCCTGATCAGGATTTTCAAAAGTTAAATAGGAATATTGCAAAGAAGAAAAATTTATATGTGCTGAAATTCTACTTAAAAAAAATTTTGAGAAAATTTTATTTCATACGTCTTTTTAAGTATTTACATCATAATTTATTATTTTTTAACAAATAGTTTCCTTTCATTTATTTATTGTAACGCAATTCTAGGTAACAAATTAGTATTTTTAGTTATATGTTTTCTTATTAATAAAAATTTATTAAAAATTAGTTTTGTTTAATTTCCAAGTTCAGACTTCATTCTTGTTTTTTCATCTGCTAATATTTTGCTTGATTTGATATATCCCTTCCTATTTTAAACTTATTGGTTTTCCGTTAACCCTAAATTTTTTTATTCTCGAAAAATTGTTGATCATTCAGTCGAATTTTACGGTTTCTTTAGAGATGCCATTTATATTTCCATGAAAAAACCTAATAACATATCAAACCACTAACATAAGAAGGGTATCTTAATGAAAACACTTATAACTGGAGGGCTAGGCCAAATAGGTTCACATGTTGCTGAAATGATGCTCGATCGAGGAGATAAAGTTTTGGTCATAGACAATTTAGCCACTGGTCGCGAAGAACATCTTGCTCAAAATGATAACCTTAGGGTTGTCATTGGCAGTATCGCTGATGGAAATCTAGTCACAAGACTTTTTGAAGATTTCAATCCTGACTCGGTCGTACATACTGCTGCATCCTATAAAGATCCCAATGATTGGTATAACGACGCTCTCACAAATTGTGTAGGGGGTTCGAATATTGTACAAGCTGCATCAAATCATGACGTGAAGAGATTTATATATTTTCAAACTTCTCTATGCTACGGGCTGAAACCACTTGAGCAACCGATTACTCTTAATCACCCTAAGTTTCCTGCATCGACTAGTTATGCCATAACAAAAACCGCAAACGAAGATTTTCTAGAAATTTCAGGTTTGGATTTTGTCACATTTCGATTAGCAAATGTGGTAGGGCCAAGAAACGTTGCCGGTCCTTTACCAATTTTTTATCAAAGGCTCAAGGACGGCAAGCAATGTTTTGTTACAAAATCCAGGCGAGATTTCGTTTTCGTCAAGGATCTTGCTCGCGTAGTCTTAAAAGCATGCGACGGAGTGGGGTATGGAGCGTATCATTTCTCTTCCGGATCTGATGTTGCCATTGAGGAACTTTATTATGCAGTAGTTAAGGCTTTGGGCTTAACTGATAATCCTAAACCCGAAATCAAAGAACTTGGTGAGGACGATGTGGCTTCCATACTTCTCGATCCATCAAGAACCTTTCAAGATTTTGGCGAAATTGAATTTACGCCTATTGAAGAAACCGTAGTGCAAGCTATAGAATACTTTCAAGAATACGGTACACTCGGAGAATACACACACCTTAGACTCAACAAATAGAACTAATTAGAGAAAAATTTTGTATCAATGGAGAAACTGGATGTTTCGGTTAAAACCTTAAGTAGTTTATTTACAAGGGGGTTTGCAATCTGCATGATAGACAGTTTTGCTTTTGGAAAAAGGGAGTTTGTGCCTGGAAATCGTGAGCTGTCTCGAATCGGTTTATTCGTTAATTTTTTTGAAAGGGGAGAATTACAGGAGTCTGGTTTCGAATATTTTACAAGGAACTAAACCTTTCAGTTGGCAGATCAAGAGGTGAGTGAATTTAAGTTCTTTGTTGTTAGTATTTTTTAATCCTTAATTTTGTCTGATAGTTTAAATATTTTAACATTAGTCCGTTTAGGAGATCCACTACACCAACGGCGTGCAGTGCTTGAAAAAGAATGTTTTCTTTCTCGTTTCGCCAAAAACCACAATTACGTAACCCACAATTTTTCTTTGCCTCTCCCTGAGTATGTAAAGGACATTTCATTTGATGCGGTTTTGTTAACGCAGTCCTTTTTAGGAGGGAGAAATTCAGAGGCAATAAATAATCGTAGGGAAAATTATTTTGCAGATTTAGTTAAGAGCATACCCTTTAAAATTGCCTTGCCCCAAGACGATTATACCTGTTCTGAAACATTGGACTCTCTTTTTTGTAAATGGGATGTAGATCTCGTATATCCTGCTTGTTGTGATCATTGGGAAGTTCTTTACCCTAAATTTTCACGTATTGGTCGCCTTAAGCAAGGTTTTACCGGTTACATAAGTGAAGATTTGATTGACGAGACCTTTCGCGTAAAACCTTTTCAGGCAAGATCGATCGACGTGTCCTACCGAGCTGCCAAGTTGTCACCAGTTTTTGGTAGAATGGGGAAGATCAAGACTGAATTTGGTCAGTTGTTTGAAAAGCATGCACAAGGTACTGGTTTGAAGACTGATATCTCAGTTCGACCTCAAGACACGATTTATGATCGAGATTGGTATGGGTTTATTGAAAACTCCAAATCCATGCTCGGTGTAAATTCAGGTTCAAGCCTTCAAGATTCCAATGGTGAAATACACAAATCCATTTGCAACTATCTTGTTGAAAATCCAAAAGCAACTTTTGAAGAAATTGAACAAGTTTGTTTTCCTGAACTAGATGGCCAAACAATTTTTACTGCCGTTTCTCCACGCAACCTGGAATGTGCTCTTTTAAAAACAGCACAAGTACTTGCACCAGGGCATTACGGTGGCTTTTTGGAAGCATGGAAAGATTACATTCCGCTTGAACCAGATATGAGCAACTTCAAAGAGGTATATGATCTATTGATGAAGGAAGACTTCATTGTCTCGATGACTGCCAGATGTAGAGACAAGGTTCTTAGCTTCCCCGAATTGCGTTATGCGAATCATGTCGACGATATCATAGGTGAAGTTCAAGACAAATGCTCTTTGAGCTATTCTGGTAGAGAGGCAAGCATTCCTTTGATTCAAAAATACAACGAAGAGATGGTTGGGATTGAAAAGACCTTTTGGAGAAGGAAAAGGCTTCAAATAAAGTTGAGAAATAGCTTTGGTAACCTTGGATTAAGAAAACTAAAAAAACTGTTAACCTCATGAACACGCAATTCGAGGCAATTGAACGAGTCTAAAAAAATCCTATTTGTACATCACGGTAGTGGACAAGGCGGGGGTGCAGTTGCTTTAATGAGACTTCTGCGGAAATTAGACCAAAGTAAGTATGTGCCGATAGTTGCCTGTGACTACCGGTTGCCAGAAGTTAAGGAATTTTTCGGGAGGGAGAAGATAGAGACGATCAACCTTAACATTAATCCTTTTTCACATACCGCAACAACATGGAAATGGCATACCCCCAAGGGTCTGCTGAAGATGGTTCGGTGGGGGCTTTTTGATTTTGCCGAAACTAGAAAAGGATTAATCGATATAGTTAAGCGCGAAAATCCTCATGCCATTCATTTCAATGGTCTGTCTTTATTACCGTTCGCCACCGCGCGAAAGCATTTTGGTCTGCCGATCATACAGCACATACGTGAGCCTCTTAACAGCGGAATTTTTGGTATTAGAAGAATGATTATGAGATACATTGGAAAAAAGTTCATCGATCAATTTATTGTCATTTGCAAAACGAATTACAAAGATTTTTTTCCCGTGAAGAATGAAAACGCCAGTGTACTTTACGATCCGGTGGAATTATTATCCAAAACAGAGGAAGGTGCCAAGAGGTTGAACAACCACGGCCATGATGGTCCGGTGATTTTTTTCCCAGGTGGTTCGTCGTTGGGAATCAAGGGTTTCGTTCCCTTTGTTTCTTCTCTTGCCTTGTTGATCAAAGATAGCCCAGGGATCAAGGCAATCGTGCCTGGAATTGAAAGCCCTGGTCATCCAAGAGACCCGATTCGCAGGGAAGCCGAATTGATCATTTCGGAAAACGGACTTGAGGATTGTATTCAACGGGTTCCTTTTACTGATGAAGTTTATCAGTATTATCTTCAGTCAGATATTGTAGTGGCTCCCTTCATAACTGCTCATGCTTCACTGGCTGTCGCGGAGGCAGGTCTTATGAAAAAGCCTGCGATCGGTTCAAGATTACCCCCCATTGAAGAAGTTTTGAAGGATGGAGAGAATGGATTTTTGGTAAATCCAGGGGATGCCGTTGATTTGGCTGAAAAAATCATGTTTCTAATCTCTAATCCCGAAAAATCATTTTCAATGGGTGAGGATGGTTATAAAAAAACAGTGGCTAGAAACGATCCAGATAAGTATGCCGAAGAGGTTATGTCGATATATGATGAGCTTTTTTCTAGGAATAACTGAATTTTCACGTTTTTCGATTAAACGGAATAATGTCTTTCCTTCACTAATTTCAAAGTTCAACGGATTGAGAGAATTATGAAACAAGTTTTAATCAAAAAGGGTGTAGCTCATCTATTGGATGTTCCAGTTCCGAGTTTGGGACAGGATGAGGTAATGGTTCAAGTCAGCACTTCTTGCCTTTCGATTGGAACTGAGTTGGCAAGTGTTAAAGGAAGTGCCGTGCCAATGTGGAAGCGGGCTCTTGCTAAGCCTGAGAAGATTAAAACGGCTTTGAGCTTAGCCGTCGACAAGGGTTTGAGCCACGCAATGCAGGTGGTTTCTGAGAAAAAAGAAGCTGAATACCCTACTGGTTATTCTGCGGCAGGAGTAGTTGTGGCGGTGGGCAAAGAGATTAATGACTTGAAAGTGGGGGACCGCCTGGCATGTGCCGGTGGACAATATGCATATCATGCGGAATTTATACGTGTGCCTCGCAATCTATGCGTTCCGATCCCTGGAGGCGTGGGATTCGATGAGGCATCAACCATTACGCTGGGGGCCATTGCATTGCAGGGTGTTAGGCGAGCTATGCCGACGCTAGGAGAAACTTTTGTAGTGCTTGGTCTCGGTATTCTTGGTCAATTAACTGTTCAAATACTCAGAGCGAACGGGTGCAGAACAATTGGAATCGACATGGACGAAAAACGAGTCGAAAAAGCTCTCTCCATGGGGATGGAATATGGCTATGTTCCATCCGAAGCAGATGAGGAAAGTGTATTTCGCATGACTGATGGTTATGGTGCAGATGGAGTCGTTATAACTGCGGCTACAAACTCCGATGAGGTCGTGTCGAATGCTTTCAATATATGCCGAAGGAAGGGTAGGGTGGTTCTTGTTGGCGATGTAGGACTGAACCTCCAACGAGAAGATTTTTACGCCAAAGAAATTGATTTTTTTATATCTACATCATACGGGCCCGGTCGATATGATGACAGATATGAGGAAAAAGGCCTCGATTACCCAATTGGCTATGTAAGGTGGACAGAGAACAGAAATATGGCCGAGTACATTAGATTGATTGCGGCCAAACGATTGGAGATAGAGCCTTTAATCACAGACAGGTATCCCATAGAGAAAGTTTCTTCGGCTTATTCAGCCTTGGAGGGTACGGAAAGACCTCTATTGACACTGCTGAAATATCCTTCGACTGAATCTGATGCTTTTGCTTCCGAAAAGAGAATTAATCTTAAAGTAACTAGGCCATCGAAAGACGATAAGATTAGTGTGGCTTTAATTGGAGCAGGTGGCTTTGCCAAATCTGCCCACTTGCCCAACATGAAAAAGTTATCCAATGATTACAAGTTGCATGCCGTCGTAAACCGGACAGGTCCTTCGGCAAAATCGGTAGGACAAAACTTTGGAGCGGAATATGTCTCGACGGATCCCCAAGAGGTGTTTGCAGACTCGGACATTGATGCCGTTATCATAGCCACTCGTCATAACTTGCATGGTTCTTTGGTCATGGACGCATTAGAGGCAGGAAAGCATGTCCTTGTAGAAAAGCCACTTACCATCGACAAAGGCGAACTGGAAAGGATTGAAACTTTCTTCGATGCTGATACAAGCAGCAAACCTCTCCTTTTAACCGGTTATAATCGTAGGTTTTCTCCTTATGCCCGCAGAATTGGCAAGCTTTTGTCGAAAAGCCACTCCCCGTTTATACTATCCTACCGTATGAACGCGGGTTTTATTCCTCAAGACCATTGGGTTCATGGACCAGAAGGAGGAGGTCGTAATTTAGGTGAAGCCTGCCACATTTACGACTTATTTACTGCATTTTCGAATTCAAAGGTCAGTGGTATTTCCGCCCATGCCATAAGGCCAAGCACCTCTCATTATCGACACAATGACAACTTCATTGCAACTTTGAGTTTTTCGAATGGATCCGTGGCAAACCTTGTTTATACAGCCCAAGGCAATAAAGAAGTACCCAAAGAAACCGCTGAGCTTTACTTGGATGGAAAAATTGCAATTTTGAACGACTACAAATCTTTAGATGTATCTGGAGAGTCCGGTCATTCAATGCAAACAAAAAGTCAAGATAAGGGCTTGCTGAGTGAACTTGAATGTTTTGCAAATGGAATTCGTACAGGAGAATGGCCAATTCCGTTGTGGCAACAATTACAAGTAAGTCATGTGGCTTTCGCTATCGAGGAAATGTTACTAGAATAATAGAATGCCTTCCGAACCAATCGTTACACGGCCTTTGGATACAAAAAATGGTTCTGCCTTCTGGAGATCTTTTGAAAAACAGTGTGTAATCGCGAGAGTATTTTTTACCGTTGGTATCCTTACCATCACTCTCGAATGTTTCTTTTATAACAAAATAAAATGGTTAATCAAGGGTCTTGGTTTACCAGTCGTTTTATGGCCATCGGAGATTTGGTTTATTTGCATCGGTGGCCTTTTATTTCTATTTCATATTAGCAATAAAAAAATGAAGATAAAAATCGGAGATATCAGTCCAATACTGGTTGTTGTTTTAGTTTTTTTAGTGACATTTGTTCATGGTTTTTTGAACAATAATCCATTTGCTATTAGCGAATTTAGAGAAATTGTTTTTGGGGCTCTTGCACTTCCTGTAGTTATGATACTAGCGCCCTATTATAGCTTAAGTAAAAACCCTAAAAAAATTATATTATTTTTTTTATTTATAGGAATTACATTCTCTTTTTTCGTGGTATATGAAACGATAAATATGATCCATTTTAATCCTATTAAATCAAATGCATTTACTATGCTCCTATTTCTCGGTCTACCTATTTTCATATTAGCTAATTCTTTTCAGGTAAAGGCGACCTTATTGCCTCTCATCGTTGTATCAACAGCTATCCTTATAAACTTTAGTAAGCTTTCAATTTCGAACTTTTTTTTCGCGACAATGGCATCCTGTATTTGTTTTTACTTTATCACGCCGAAGTCTAGATTTTTAAAGATAAACAAGATCAGAACTAAAATGTTATTAAAACTGAGTGCACTCGTCATTACTTGCTTAGTATTTCTTTTCGCCTATGATCGATATACGAATGGTGGAATCCAGAAGACTATTTTAGTCACTTTTCTTAAAGTGCGCACCACCTCTTCTGGTGCTGTACATTTTGCTGATCGAAGCGGTGGTCGCATAGAAATGTGGAAGGCATCAATCAATTTATGGTCGGAGCAACCCTTTTGGGGACACGGTTTAGGTAAAACGATAAGAGTATTTAGTTCTGGTTGGAGTGAAAAAAGTCAGTTGCATAATTATTTTCTACAGACATTGCAAAATACAGGTGTTTTGGGGGTCACAATAATTTTTGTTTCTTTGACATACTGGTGGTTGAAGATTTATCCAAAAATAAAAAGAATTCAGAATACTTATGAGAAAATCGTTTTATATGGTATGGTAATATTTATTCTAACTATATTATTCAACGGATTATATGGTCATTCACTTTCTTACACTCCTATAGGGATTTTATTTTGGGTATGCATTGGTTTACTTTCTTCTCTTTCATTACGTGAAAAGTATCAAAAATACATCGAATATAAATATTAATCTATTGAACCTTTTTAAGCATTGAGAATCGAATCCTCTTCAGTAGAAAATTCTTTGAATAGTCTTTTGCAATGGATTACCAAGAATGGTTGGGCAGGTTATGATCCTTACGACGTAAGAGGGCAAGACTGGTTCATTAAGCTTTTTGGAAAGCAAACTAAATTATACAGAAAAATAAGAGGTCTTTTGACATTACTTGAACTAAATATTCCTCCATCAATAGTAAGAAAGTTATTATGTATTAATAAAACTATAAACCCTAAGGGCATGGGGTTATTGGCTTCTAGTTATCTTTCATTATTTAGGGCAACGCATGAGGATTCTTATTTGCGCCAGGCAGAGGATATTCTCGATTGGTTATATGATAATTATAATGATCATTACGGGGGTTTTTCTTGGGGATATCCTTTCCATTGGCAGTCACGAGTTTTTTTACCTAAAGGGACCCCATCTTCAGTTGTCACAGGCACCATCGGTGATGCCTGGATTGATCACTATTTGTTGACCGGTTCCGAGAGAAGCCTTGATGTTTGTCGAGGTATCTCCCAATTTTTTCTATCGTCATTGAATCGCCATCAAAAAGCGAGTAATCAAATTTGCTTTAGTTATACTCCCTTGGATAATTTCAGAGTCCACAACGCTAGTCTTTTTGTCGCTAACTTCTTAGCAAGAATGGCTGCTATCGATAATGATGATGATGATCTAATGAAAATAGCTCTAAGCGCTGTTGGTTATACTTTGGCTGAACAAAATCAAGATGGATCCTTTTGTTATTGGGGAAATGAACCTTCCAGTATTGTCGATCACTATCATACTGGATTTGTGTTAAGGCATCTTGATACGATCAGAAAATCTTCAGGTGATGATTCGTTTGCCGATAATATAGAAGCTGGATATGAGTTTTACAGATTAAAACTTTTTGATGAAGAAGGTCTGCCAAAATTTACTCCTGAATCTTTGTTTCCAATCGATATACACTCATGCTCTGAAGCAATTTTGACCTTGAACCAATTGCAGGAAAACCCGCAAAATGATAAACTTCTTTCTATTGTTATTGAGTTTGTTCAGCGGAAAATGCTTTCCAGTAAGGGTTATTATATTGCTGAAATCCGTAAGCGTTGGTGGGGAGAGCAAAAAGTCGATATTGCTTACATGCGCTGGGGGCAGTGTTGGATGCTTTATTCTTATGCTCGTTTGTATGAAAACATGATAACAAAATGAGAATAGGAATGTTGCTCATGAAAGGTTTTCCGCCAGATATCAGAGTGGAAAAAGAAATACACTCTTTATCTAAAGATTATGAATTACATATTTTGTGTAATGCAACTAAAGGGCAATCCATCCATGATGAGTTTGACGGAGTAAAAATTACGAGAATTCCTGCGAGTCTTCGGAGATCTTTTTCACAATTAGAGATCATACTTAAGCAAGATTCTTCAATTTGGTTTAATGCAATATCGGATTTCGTTTCGAAAAGCCAAATCCATGTTCTTCATGTCCATGATCTTCCTCTCGTAGGCGTTGCTCTTAAAGTTGCCCAAAAACATGGAATCAAGTTAGTTGCTGATTTACACGAGAATTACCCTGCAATGCTTAAGGAGAGCACACGAATTCCACTCTACCGCATAAGAAATCTTGGAAACCTCGCATTAAAACTCTTCTTTTCCGAAAAAAAATGGCGGAATTTTGAGGAAAAATTTCTACCACTTTCTGATGCGGTTATTTGCGTAGTAGAGGAAGCCAAAGTTCGCTTGGCGGAAATCCAAGTGAAGAACGAGCTGATTTATGTTGTTCCTAATTATAACCTTATTACGGAAGGATTTTCCAAAAGTTCAAGTATTAGTACAAACAATAAGGGAATTTTTACGTTGCTTTACGCAGGAGGAGTGGACGACACCCGTGATTTGAATACATTAATCGAATCCCTGAAGCACCTCAAAGTGGGAACGGATAATTTGAAAGTGGTAGTAGTCGGTGCTGACTCTAAATCCAAAATTCAATTAGAGTCTTTGGCCAAAAGTTGTGGCGTAGATCACTTGCTCGAAGTTTATACTTGGGTTTCTCGAGAAAAAGTTGAAACAATCATGAACAGTACCGATGTAGGTTTGGTTCCCCATCGGAAATCTGAGCATACCGATACAACTATTCCACATAAGATATTTCAATATATGTTCAGGGGATTACCCTTGATAGTATCCAACTGTGCACCGCTTGAGCGTATAGTTACAAAATATGACTGCGGATTAGTTTACACTTCTGGAGAAAGCTTATCCCTTAGCAAATGTATTGAAACACTCTATGAAAAGCCTTCGCTGAGAGCTGAATATGGAGAAAAGGGTAAAATCGCTTGCACTGAAAATTTCAATTGGAGTGAAGCTGAAAAAAAGCTCTTAGAATTGTACGATAATATTACTACTTAAGTGTGTGGAATAATAGGTTCTCTTGCCCGCTTTAAAGATGCGGGGTTAACAGATCGGGTAACCGCCGGTCGTGAATGCTTGATTCATCGCGGTCCTAATGATCAAGGATTGTCTGTTCATGAAAGCAATGGATGCAATCTTGTGCTTGGGCATACTCGTTTGTCGATTATCGATCTGTCCGAAGACGGTCGTCAACCCATGCAATCCATCGACAAGCGCTATACTGTGGTCTTTAACGGCGAAATATATAACTACCTTGAGTTGAAGAAAGAATTGAAAGAGTTGAGTTACAGGTTTGATACAAATTCCGATACCGAAGTATTGCTTGTTTCATGGCAGGAGTGGGGTAAACGGTGTCTTAGCAGGTTGAACGGTATGTTTTCTTTCGTGATTTTTGATTCTCATCGTCAAATTCTAACCTGTGTACGAGATCCATTTGGCATAAAGCCCTTATTTTATTGTTTTAACGAGAAAGGTTTTCATTTTGCCTCTGAATTAAGTGCTGTTAAGCACTTGCTAGGGTGCAAACCGAAGCTGAACTTTCAAAGAGCATACGATTATCTTGTGTATGGTCGTTATGATGATTGTGAAGAGACTTTTTACAAGGGCGTCATGCACCTTTTGCCCGGGCATATCATGAACATTGATTGTTCGCCAAATTCATCTACCCCGAGCTCCAATGAATTCTTAAATAAATCAAGAATAGAACGTTGGTGGTGGCCCAATATTGAGGAGAATAGCGACCTAAGTTTTCCTGAAGCATCCGAGCAACTCAGAGCGTTATTTCTTTCAAATGTAAGGCTTCACATGCGGAGCGATGTTGCATTGGGTGCTGCTCTTTCAGGGGGCATCGATTCATCAGCAGTTGTATGTGCTATGCGTTATCTTGAGCCAGATATGCCTATCCACACCTTTAGCTATATTGCTGAAGGTAGCTCTGTAAATGAGGAAAAATGGGTTGATGTCGTTAACAACCAAGTGAACGCAATTGAAAATAAAATTCTTTTAAACGGGTCCGATATCATGTCCGATTTGCCTACTGTAATCAAAGCCCAAGGCGAACCTTTCATGAGTGCAAGCGTTTATTCGCAATTCAGGGTTTTTAAAGAAGCAAAAGACAAAGGAATAACAGTGACTTTGGATGGTCAAGGTGCGGACGAATTGTTGGCAGGCTACGAATCATACGTGGGTGCAAAAATGCATAGCCTTTCAACTCCTGGGCAATTTCCGAGAATGCTTAGGTTTCTGTCGAATTGGAGAAAAAGAAGTAACAATTCCTTAGCCTTCGCTATGTCTCACCTTCTCGATAACTTCTCTAGCGATTTCATCAACAGATTTATTTATACTTTTCACAAATCACCCCTACCGCCATGGATAAATAAGAGTCAAGTTGAGCAGCATGAAATCCGTCCTTTGCGTCCGGCAGTTCCCAAACCAATTGCGAAAAATAAGAATCGGCGGCTTGTCGAAAAACTCCGATATGCTTTGGCGGGTTATAGGCTAGGCGCCCTCCTTAGGCATGCTGATAGGAATTCAATGTATTGGAGTGTCGAGAGCAGAGTTCCTTTTTTAACTCAGGACATGGCTCAATTCATTTTGCAGTTGCCTGAAGATTATTTGTTCTCCCCGAAGGCTGAAACAAAGTCTGTTTTCAGGCATGCAATGCGAGATATTGTTCCCGCGGAAATTTTGTCCAGAAAAGATAAGATTGGATTTGTTTGTCCTGAAACACAAGTTGAAGGCATGTTGCTTTCTGAGCTGAAAAAGAATACATCCCCCAAGCTTTTTCTAGCTGATAAGGTTAATGATTCTTTAAGACCCGATCAAATTTGGCGTCTTGTTAACTTCTCTACTTGGAGTAATTCGAGTGGGGTATGTAATTGATAACCGTAATGCATAGTACTTTATCATTAATTAGTAATACTCCACTCAGTTATGCCTAATAAACCCTTGAGTTCTTACCTTCAGCCTGTGAGTTTTTTTGAGTAAGCGTATCGATATAATTGCAGGGGCAAGACCCAATTTTATGAAGGTAGCTCCGATTCTTAGAGCAATAGATAAAAGGAAAGTAGGAGAGCGGCCGTTGGCGTATCGCCTTATTCACACAGGGCAACACTATGATGAGAAGATGTCCGCTTCATTTTTTGAGCAGTTGAATATACCGAACCCTGACTTTAACTTGGAAGTCGGTTCTGGAAGTCAGTCTGAACAGACTGCTGAAATCATGATTCGATATGAAAAGTTGCTAGCTTCTTCTCGTTCGGACTTATGCTTGGTCGTCGGGGATGTGACTTCTACGATGGCTTGTGCTATTACAGCACAAAAACTAGGCGTTCCCGTTGCCCATGTTGAAGCGGGAATAAGATCAGGAGACTGGTCCATGCCTGAGGAAATAAACAGAATGGTTACTGACTCGATAACAAACTTTTTTTTTACGACGAGTGAATTTGCAAACCAAAATCTTCGTGATGCAGGAGTTTCGCAGGATCGGATCTTTTTTGTCGGCAACACCATGATAGATACGCTGAAGGCTAATCAGAAGTCTTTTAAAAAACCTTCCTTTTGGAATGAATATAACTTGTCTGAGAAGAAATATATCGTGCTTACGCTTCATCGGCCCGCTAATGTAGATAATGAAGATTCTTTGCTCAAGTTACTTGGAGCAATATCCCAAGGTTCGAGAGATTTCCCTGTTGTATTTCCTGCACATCCTCGAACGGCCAAGAACTTGAAGAGAGTAAGCGAGACCTCGCCAGGTATTTTGGTTGTAGAACCGCAACCCTATCTTCAGTTTAATTTTTTAGTTGAAAACGCAAAGGCAGTGATCACTGATTCGGGAGGCATAACCGAAGAAACGACCGTGATGGGTATTCCTTGCTTAACCTTGAGGGATACGACCGAACGCCCGGAAACAGTGACCATTGGAACAAATGAGTTAATCGGAACAGATCCCGCAAAAATCAACCCCGCTCTTGAGCGTTTATTTTTAGGAAATTGGAAGAATGGAGCGATTCCGCCGAAATGGGATGGTAATACGGGCGAGCGGATTTGTACTCATCTCCAAGAGTTGCTATTCTAAAAAAGGGCACAGCTGGCAAAGAAATGCTTAGTGGTTTTGTCGGTCATAGTTGTCCGAAAACAATTCAAATATCGTCTTTGCTAAGGATGTATAATTTTAAGATGCCGTCTATTTTTCGGGGCTTATGTGTTTTATCACTTCATATATAAAGGTTAAATATTATTAAAAACACTTTAAAAATAGCTCATTTAACGACGGTGCATCCTCGGTATGATGTCAGAATTTTTCGAAAAATGTGTATGTCATTATCCGAAAGGGATCTTTCCGTTTACCTTGTTGTTTCGGATGGCTTGGGTAATGAGTCATGTGAAGGAGTAAAGATTATTGATGTTGGTAGTTTTAAGGGGAGGGTGAACCGGATTTTAAATGCTCCTAGAAAGGTTTTGAAGGAAGCAGTAAGTTTAGGCTGCGATCTTTATCATTTGCATGATCCAGAACTCATTCCTTTGGGTTTGAAACTTTTGAAACTTGGCAAAAAAGTTATTTTCGATGCCCATGAGGACTTCCCAAAGCAAATGATGGCAAAGCCCTACCTCAATCCCTTTCTCCGTCGGTTTTTGTCTGTATCTTTTGAGGTCACAGAAAGATTTCTTTTTTCACAATTTACCGCTGTGATAGGAGCAACTCCGAGTATAAGCAGGAAGTTTTCGAAGATAAATGATCTGTCCGTGAATATTAATAATTACCCCATTTGCGATGAACTGGATGCTGGTTCGTCCAAGAGGAGAGTGGGGCGTTGTGTTACTTACATGGGGGATATTTCCGAGGTGCGAGGTGTCGAGCAGCTTGTGGATGCTATGGCTTACACTGAAGCAATTAGGTTAAATTTGGCAGGTGAATTCACCAGTGAAGTTTTCAAGTCCCGAATAAAAGGTAATCCAAATATTGATAAAGCGACCGAATTGGGCTTTCTTTCACGCGGTGATCTCCGAGAAGTTTTGGCTAAATCAAGTGCTGGAATCGTAACTTTTCTAAGATCTCCGAATCATTTGGAATCCCAACCGAACAAGATGTTTGAATACATGTCTTCTGGAATCCCAGTAATCGCATCTGATTTTCCTTTGTGGCGTGAGATCATCGAAGGAAATGACTGCGGACTATGTGTAAATCCGGAGAAACCAAAGGAGATAGCAGAATCCATTCAGTTTCTAGTCGATAATCCATCCGCAGGGCTCAAAATGGGCCAAAATGGCATCCAGGCAGTAAGAGATAAGTACAATTGGAACATAGAAGAGAGAAAGCTTATTCGTTTGTACTTAAGAGTGCTTGAGGCTTTTTAGTATTTTTTTATTAATGGTAAAGGTCGGTTATTTGTTGTAACAAACTATACTATTTATGTGTGGGATTTTTGGGGTTTTCATAAAAGATAGTATTATCACGGAAGGTGAATTAGCTTCTCTAGCCAAGCATGCTCAGGAAAGAGGTAGTGATTCTTCCGGATTGATGCTTTACCGCAACGGGGCTTACGAAACCGTTACAGGTGATATACCCATTTCAAAATTGTTGGCTAAGACAGACGGGGATAACTGTTGTTTTGTTGCTGGTCATAGTCGTTTGGCAACGAATGGTACTGGAGATAATCAGCCGCTTATGAAGGAAAACACCTTAACGATTCATAACGGTATTATTTGCAATACTGACCAATTATGGAAAGACAGAGAGTCCAGTCGTGAATTGGCGATTGATACGGAAATCATCCCTGTTTTGATTAAAGAAGAAAAAGCCAAAGGAAAAATTTTAAAGCAAATAGAAAAGAGCTTGTTCACTGCTTGCGAGGGGGTGATTTCAGCTGCCGTTCTTGATCCAAAGATTGGTGAACTCCTTCTTTTTTCAAACAATGGCAGCCTCTACACAGCCATCAAAAATGATGGGCTTTATTTTGCCTCTGAATCATGGCCATTGAAGCAAGTTGGTTGTGAAAATATTGAGCAGTTGCACGGATCCTTGAAATGGTCTTTGCCAAGTTCCGGCAAACCGATCAAACAGACCACAATTGAAAGTCGAGAGCGTTCGAATTTATTGCCGCAATTCAACTTTTTGTCCGAAGAGGAAAAGTTGCTCAATTATGATCGTCCCGATCTTAAAAGATGCTCCTGTTGCGTTTTACCGGAAACAATGCCGTACATACGTTTTGATTCTGATGATGTTTGTAATTATTGTCATAATTACAAGACTCGTAATCAACCTAAGCCCTTTGAGATGCTTGAAGAACTGGTTGCTCCCTATCGCCGAAAGGGCTCTCCTGACTGCATTGTACCATTTTCTGGAGGTAGAGACAGTTCTTACGGGTTACACTTGATTGTCAAAGAATTGGGCATGAATCCAATAACTTACACTTACGATTGGGGAATGGTGACTGACTTGGGCAGGAGAAATATCAGTCGGATGTGTTCCGCCTTGGGTGTGGAAAATATAATCATAGCCGCTGATATAGAGTTGAAGCGAAAAAACATCCGAAAAAACCTTTCGGCATGGCTTAAAAAGCCTCATCTTGGAATGATGGCCTTGTTGACAGCAGGAGATAAGCACTTCTTCCGTCATGTTGAAACTGTCAAAGCACAAACCGGAATCAGTCTTAATTTATGGGGCGTAAACCCGTTGGAAGTAACTCATTTCAAAACGGGTTTCTTAGGTATGCCACCCTCCTTTGAACAAAAACGGGTTTACACGAACGGTCTTATTGGGCAGTTCAATTATCATCGCCGTAGGTTTTGGCAAATGTTGGCTAACCCGAGCTACCTAAATGCATCCTTGTTTGATACGCTGTCCGGTGAGTATTGGAGAAGTATTCATAAGAAATCTGATTATTTCCACATTTTTGATTTTTGGGAATGGGACGAAAAGCGAACCGACGAGGTATTGGCTTCCTATAATTGGGAATTCGCAAACGATACACCCACAAGCTGGCGAATTGGGGATGCGACGGCTGCATTCTATAATTATGTTTACTACACCGTTGCTGGTTTCACTGAGCACGATACTTTCCGAAGTAATCAAATTAGAGAGGGTGCTTTAACTCGCGATCAGGCATTGGAGCTGATTGCTGTAGAGAACCAACCGCGTTATGAGAGCATCAAATGGTACTTGGATGCTGTTGGTTTAGACTTCAAAGAGGTTATTGAGTGCATAAATCGCATACCAAAGTTATACAACTAATTTTGTGGTACAAAGCAGTTCAGTTATGAAGATTTGCTGTGTATCCAAGTATGCTACTCCTCCAATTTATGGTGCAGGTTCACGGTTGTTTCATTTGGCCAGTAATTTTCAAAAGTGCGGGCATCAGACTACCTTAATAACTTCGGACGCGAATCATCTCTCAAGTTTTCCAAATACAGCAAAAACTTATAACTATGAAAAGATTTTGGATACGAAAGTTTGCTGGATAAAGACAAAAAAATACAAAAGAACGGCATCCCTTTCAAGGGTTCTAAGTTGGTTAGATTTTGAGATAAAATTATTCTTCATGCCAACGCGGTTTTTTGCCAAGCCGGATGTTTTGATCGTTTCCTCACTTTCCTTGTTTTCAATCATTTATGGTTATTACCTAAAGCTTAGGTTTGGCTGTAAGTTAATTTTTGAAATCCGTGATATTTGGCCTTTGACCATGACCGAAGAAGGTGGTTTCTCGAATTGGCATCCTTTGGTTATTGTAATGGGAATAGTAGAAAAGTTCGGTTACAGGAAAGCGGATCTTATTGTCGGTACGATGCCTCGTCTCAATGAACACATACACGAGAGATTAGGGTTTGAAAGACCATTCTTTTGTTCGCCACTTGGATTTGACGAAACGAGTGCTAAACCAATTCCAAAAGAAAGGGAAATGGCTTTGGCGTCTTATTTCCCCGAAGGAAAGATTATTGTTGGGTATTGTGGTAGTATGGGTATTTCCAACGCCCTTGAAACCTTTATCGAGTGCATTGAAAGGCTTGGACCGCATTCCAAGATTCATTTCGTACTCGTTGGGGAAGGAGATCTTAAGGAAAAGTTCATGAAAGATTTGGAGCAAAAAAAGAACGTTACTTTTGTTCCACGCATTCCACCAGCAGAAGTTCCCCACTTTCTTGACCTTTGCGATATTCTTTATCTTTCGACCCATGACTCGAAGGTTTGGAAGTTTGGTCAGTCGATGAACAAATTCGTCGAGTATATGCTGGCAGCCAAACCGATTTTAGCAACTTACTCGGGATTCCCCTCTATGTTGAATGAATCGAAAGCGGGCGATTTCGTTCAGCCTAATGATCAGAATTTGTTGGAAGCCGCGATATGGAAGTATTCTTCCATGGAATCTGCTGAGAGAGCATCCGTTGGAGCGAAGGGTCGTCGATGGGTTTTGCAAAACAGATCTTACAAACAGCTTGCCGAAGATTACCTTCTGCAAATGGAGCAGCTTGTCCAGCAAGTTGATTGATCTTGAAAATATAGAAAGCCCCGTGAAAAGCCCAATTATTGAGTCTACGGTTGATTTTATAAGAAAGATATATGGAGATGGTGCAATCCCTTTGCATCGTCCAATTTTTGATGGGAATGAGAAAGCATATCTCTCGGATTGCATTGATTCAAATTTCGTTTCAAGCGCTGGTGCTAAGGTCTTTGAATTCGAGGATAAAGTGGCTTCTTTTACAGGTGCGAAGCACGCCGTAGCAGTTGTAAATGGTACAAATGCCCTTCAAGTCGCTCTTCTTGTAGCAGGGGTGAATGCTGGAGACGAGGTGATTACCCAAGCCCTTACTTTCGTTGCTACATGCAACGCGATTTCCTATGCAGGAGCCAACCCCGTTTTTATAGATGTAGACAAGGATACGGTGGGTATGAGCCCAGCTTCTTTGAGGGAATTTCTTGAGGGAAATGCATTCAGGAAAGGGGGGCAAGCGTTCAATAAGTCGAGCGGAAAGCGGATCAAGGCTTGCTTACCTATGCATACCTTCGGCTTGCCTTGCCGGATTCAGGAGATTTCCGATATTTGTAAAGAGTGGGGAATTCATTTGGTTGAAGACGCAGCCGAGTCTTTGGGGAGCTTTTACGGGAAGCGGCATACTGGCACTTTTGGCCTCTTGGGAGCAATCAGCTTTAATGGGAATAAGATCATTACTACGGGGGGCGGTGGAATGTTGCTGACCGATGATGATCAATTGGCAAAGCGAGCCAAACACATTACGACAACGGCAAAAATTCCTCACAAATATGAGTTTTGGCATGACGAAGTTGGTTTTAATTATCGTCTTCCAAGTTTAAACGCCGCACTTGGAGTCGCTCAAATGGAACAACTGCATTGGATGCTTGAAATGAAGGAACGAGTTGCCAGAGAGTATTGTGAATTTTTTAGTTCAATCGGCTGGCAAATGGTGCATCCCCTCCAAAACTGCAAAAGCAACAATTGGCTTAATGCAATTGTTCTTGGAAATCAAAAAGAGAGAAATGCATTTTTGGAATATACGAACGAAAAGAACATAATGACTCGTCCCATTTGGCGTTTGATGTCGGAATTGGAAATGTTCAAACATTGTCAGAATGATGGCTTGAAAAATTCCAAATGGTTGGAGGAACGAGTAGTGAATCTTCCCTCTAGCGTACCAAATGAGTTTAAGTAACTGGCGAATGAGCTTGTCGGAAAGAGGTAGGGTTTTGGATCGGTCGGATTACGCAGAACTCGCTCGAATTCATTCAAGTTGCATCGATCTTGGTTTTTTGTCCTCTCTCGGGCATGGATTTTTGTCACTTCTTTACGAAGCAATTGATGCAGACGACAATAGCCACTTGATATTAGAAAAAAAAGAAGGCTCCGTGATAGGATTTGTCGCCGGCGGAAGAGGAATGAAGTCCATTTATCGGAAATTGTTAATTCGTCTTCCACGCCTTTTAATTGCTCTTTTCCCCGCTTTGCTGAATCCCAGAAAACTCTCGAAAATCATTGAATTGCTTTGTTTTGCCAAAAAGCAAAAGCCAGTATCTTCATCCTCTGAAGCCGAGTTATTCAGTATCGCTGTCATCGATTCTGCTCGCGGAAGCGGATTGGCTCAAAAATTATACAATGCTTTGGGGGAACGATTCTTTCGGGATGGGGAATCGGCATTTTGTATGGTCGTCGGCGAAAATCTTAGCCAAGCACATCGTTTTTACAATAAAATGGGAGCTGTCCCTTTTGCTCAGGTGAGCGTGCACAAAGGGCAATCTTCCACTTTGTATCGACAGGATTTACCGATCGCTTAATTTGCCTGTAATGGATGTGCTCGATTTGATAGGACGAACCTCACCACTCTTTGATAGTGATCTCAATGGTCTGAAAGATAAGTTGAGGGATTTGGTTGAAGAATCTCGTTTTCTGGTAATAGGAGGGGCGGGTTCAATCGGGCAAGCAGTGACTCGTGAAGTCTTCAAGCGCAATCCGAAGGCCTTGCATGTTGTTGATATTAGTGAAAACAATATGGTCGAATTGGTTCGAGACATTCGGAGCACCTTGGGGTATATCGATGGTGAATTCAAAACCTTTGCAGTGGATTGCGGGAGTTCCGAGTTCGATGTTCTTTTTGCCGCCGAAGGTCCTTACGATTATGTCTTTAACTTGTCGGCCCTGAAGCATGTCAGAAGTGAAAAGGATCCGTATACTTTGATGCGGATGATCGAAGTTAATATCTTTAACACTCTGAAAACTCTCAGAATGGCATCTGGCTCGGTGCTAAGAAATTACTTTTGTGTCTCGACGGACAAGGCGGCGAACCCGGTCAACATGATGGGGGGGAGTAAGCGGATCATGGAGATGTTCCTGATGAGGGAAAGTCTCGTTCAAAATTTGTCTATGGCAAGATTTGCCAATGTGGCTTTTTCGGATGGATCTCTACTCCACGGTTTCAAGCAGCGTTTCGCCAAGAGACAACCGATTTCCGCTCCAAGCGATGTGAAACGTTATTTTGTTACTCCCCAAGAATCTGGGGAGCTTTGTTTGCTTACAGGTTTGCTCGGAGACAATCGTGAAATCTTTTTCCCTAAATTAAGCGAGAAATTGCATCTGGTCAGTTTCTCGGAGATAGCCGGAAAGTATTTGCAGGAACTTGGATATGAACCCTTCGAATGCGAGACAGAAGACGTAGCTCGAGATCGATGTTCTGAATTAATAAAACAAAAGAAGTGGCCTTGTTTTTTCTTTGAAAGCGATACCACTGGCGAGAAAGATTTCGAAGAATTTTTTACAGCTGAAGAGATTTTGAATTTGGATAGGTTTTCTTCAATTGGTGTCATAAAAAACAGTTCGACACATGACAAAGAAAAGCTAGAGCATTTCGAAAGACGAATAGACCAAATCAGTTCATCCCAAATTTGGAAAAGGGAAGATTTTGTGAACTTATTCCATGAAATGATTCCCGATTTTGGTCATAAAGAAACCGGAAAGTTTTTGGACCAAAGGATGTAGTGCAAAGATTTTTCGACATACTCTTTTCTCTGTTGGCATTGTTTGTTCTGTGCCCTTTGCTTGTACCCATAATAGTTGTTCTGAAACTAACGGGAGAGGGTGAGATTTTCTTTCTTCAAAAGAGGGTAGGTAAGGGTGCTGTACCATTTAACCTATTCAAGTTTGCGACCATGCTCAAGGATAGCCCTAAATTGGGATCGGGCACGGTGACTTTGAAAAGTGACCCAAGAGTTCTTCCTGTCGGAAAATTCTTGCGCAAAACCAAAATCAATGAACTGCCTCAACTTTTGAACATTTTGCTTGGTGATATGAGTGTTGTCGGTCCGCGCCCTCAGACCCAGCGGTGTTTTGATGTTTTCCCCGAACACCTTAAAGAAATCATTACCAAAACTCGCCCTGGGTTATCAGGGCTCGGCCCAATTGTTTTTCGTGATGAGGAAAATATTCTTGCCGAAACGGAGGAATCAGTCGAATTTTACGATAACATAATTGCTCCTTACAAGGGATTTGTTGAAGCATGGTATGTAGAAAATCAAAGTATTTTCAATTACTTCGCTGTAATTTTCGTGACAGTATGGGTTGTTTTGTTTCCAAGTTCTTCCTTGGTTTGGCAAATTTTCAAAGGAATCCCCGAGCCCCCTCGTGAGTTGTCGGGGCATCTTAATTTCACAAGCTAACAGTCATACATTCATACTTGTCAAATTATTCCAATGTGCGATTTCTCACGCTTTTTCAAATTGAGTTACCGCTTTTGGGGGATTGAATTAATTAAATTTTAGGCATTTGGCAAGTTATGATCTTCGGTTGACGATTCCTTTGAATTATTGTATGAAATCCATGGTTTAGTGACACCCTCTATCTATAGTCTTTTCGTGTTGGGAGCATTCATGACATGCGTTCTTACTCCTGTGATTCGTAATTTGGCTCTGAGGGGTGGGTTCGTTGATTGCCCCCAACGTGCACGCAAAGTTCATCAACATGCCATCCCCCGATTAGGGGGTGGGGCTGTCTTGGGTTCATATTTGGTTATTCTGATGATTGGTGGCTTCACCGTTCCCTCTTTGGGAGCTGCTTTGTGGGGAGCCGCCCCTATTGCTGGGATCATTATTTTGGGTTCGCTCGTTATTTTTGGAATAGGTGTTCTGGATGATCTGAGTCGCTTATCTCCTCGGATCAAGCTACTAGGCGAATTTATTACTGTGGGGATTGTGGTTTGGTTTGCCGACCTTTCTTTCTCGACGGTCGAAATTATTGGTATTGGGTCTCTTACTTTTCCGAGTTGGATTGGTTTTGGTTTGGCGTGCTTATGGATTACGGGTTTGGCCAATGCAGTGAATCTGATCGATGGATTGGACGGTCTCGCTTCCGGTATTACCTTGTTCGGTTTGCTTGCCGTTTCGGTGGTCGGCTATTTGGTGGGCATCCCTTATGTTACTTGGCTTTCGACATTGCTCATTGGATGCTTGCTTGGCTTCTTAGTGTATAATAGCCGACCGGCATCGATATTCTTGGGGGATTGCGGGAGCTTGACCTTGGGTTACTTGGCTGGTTGCCTAAGTCTGTTGGGAAGTGTAAGCGGGGAAAATACCATCAATGGCATTTTTCCTTTCTTGGCATTCGCCTTGCCGGTTATGGATTGTCTTTTTGCAATTTTCAGGAGGATGCTCCGTGGTCGCTCTCCTTTTTCGCCCGATATGGAACATTTTCATCATCGGTTGATGGCAAAGGGTCTTTCTCACGGCAAGGCTGTTCTTGCCATGTGGGCAGCGGCCGTTACCTGCAGCTTTGTCGCCGTTGCTTCAGCTTTGGGAAAAGGTGGAGAACTAACTGCTTTATTTGTCTTCTTCGGGCTAGGAGGCTTTATTTTGCTTCGATATCTTGGTTATTTCCGCTTTGAGTTTTTCGGACAAGGTTTTTCTTCCCTTTTGCAGGACCGAAAGAGTACGCGGACGGTCGAGCAGGCGGTTAAAGAAGCAGAGGAAATGATTAACCAAATGGATATTTTGGAGGGTGTTTCCGAAGCATTGGGGAAAGCCGCCGAGGGCATGCAATTCCAAGAAGTCTCATTAGCCTTCTTTATGGATAAAGGTCAACTTGGAATTGAGGGTGAATTGACTGATTCCACGGGGCGTAAACATTTCCAATGGAAGGATCCCGAGCAAAGGGGATTTTATTCAAGGGAAAAGGAATTTGTAGCCGAATTCGGAATCAACGGTAGGAATTATGCATACGGTTCGGCAAGGTACAGGTTCATGGACGGCCGGAGCAGTATCAATGTGCAGGAAGAAATTCTTTTGGAGCGAATTCACGATGCATTGGCTTCCCTTGCCGCCCGCATTCGCAAGAACGAAAAAGCTCTTCCATAATTGTTAATTTCTAGCGCACATTTATTTTATTCAAAGAAGCAATTTCTTTTAGGGATTTTTTGAATGGAAAAACTTTGGCGTCTCGATAAAATTTTTTAAATAAAAAGAAGGTGAATTCCTAGCGATCTTTATAGTTTGGTTTCACTAATTTTTGAGTCTATTACAAGTGGAGAAAAGTAAGAAATGTGCGGAATAGCAGGATTCATTAGTCTTAATGAGCAAACCTTGGGTAACGGCCAAAAGGTATTGAAATGCATGGGGGAGCTTTTGGCGCATCGAGGACCAGACGGCGAGGGGACTTGGACGGATCAAGCCGGCAAGGTCGGTTTGGCCCATCGGCGTCTTTCGATCATCGACCTGAGTGCTGCCGGGGCACAACCCATGAAGGGTAGGGACGGTACGATCATCAGCCTCAACGGGGAGATTTACAACTACTTGGAATTGCAGAAGTCATTAAGTGGCAACTGGGATTTCTCCTCCGAATCCGATACTGAAACCGTGCTGGCCGCCTACGATAAATATGGGGAAGATTGCGTAGATCACCTTCGTGGCATGTTTTCATTTGCGGTTTGGGACGAAAGGAAAAAGAGACTTTTTTGTGCCAGGGATCGTTTTGGCATCAAGCCCTTTTATTATGTGGTTGTTGATGGAGTTTTCTATTTTGCGTCCGAGGCAAAAGCGCTCCTTCCCGTTTTGCCTGATATTGAAACCGATCCGGAGGCAATGGCCGAGTACCTGACTTTCAATTTCGTGATCGGAGAAAACACTTTGTTCAAGGGGATCAAGCAATTGCTTCCCGGTCATGGATTGATGATCGAAGGTGACAAGTTGAGAACCTGGCGATATTGGGATGTTAATTATCAAGTCGATTGGGATCATGGGGAGGAATGGTTTCAAGATCGGCTTCGCTCATTGCTCGATGATTCGATCGATGTCCACTTGAGGTCGGACGTCCCGGTGGGGGCCTACCTGTCGGGTGGGATTGACTCGAGCTTGATGGCAATCCTTGCCGCAG
>PBCE01000009.1 GCA_002716845.1 Flavobacteriaceae bacterium
CAGAATTGTTTATTCTGGGCGTAGTTTCTCCATTTATCAATGACAATAGACATATCTTCAGGTAAAGGGACCTCAAAGTCCAACCTCTTGTTTTGGGTGGGATGCTGGAAGCCTAATGTTTTGGCGTGAAGTGCTTGCCTTGGTAATATTCGAAAACAATTTTGAACAAATTGTTTGTATTTGGCAAAGCTCGTTCCTTTTAGCAGTGCATCCCCCCCATATCTGGCGTCATTAAAAAGGGTATGTCCGATGGATTTCATATGGGCTCGAATTTGATGGGTTCTCCCCGTTTCTAATCGACATTCAATTAAGGTGACATAGCCCAATCGTTCGATTACGTTATAGTGGGTAATACCATTTTTTCCAGCACTTCCATCGGGAAATACCATCATTTGCAATCTGTTTTTTGGGTTGCGTCCGATGTGGCCCTCAACGGTACCCTTACACTCATGGACATTTCCCCATACAAGTGCAGTGTATTTTCTTGATGCGGTTTTGTCATGAAACTGTCTGGCTAGGGCTGCCATGGCAACATCGGTTTTTGCCACCACCAACAGTCCACTGGTATCCTTATCAATCCGATGCACCAATCCAGGACGGTTACTCGAGTTGATGGGCAGTTGTTCAAAATGATGCAATAGGCCGTTTATCAAGGTACCCGAATAGTTTCCATGCCCTGGATGGACCACCATCCCGGCGTCCTTGTTAACGACAATTAAATCATCATCTTCAAAGACAATGTTCAAGGGCAATGCCTCAGAAACAAGCAGGTTTTCGTGCGGTGGATAGGAAAAAATAACCTTGACCAAATCATCAGGTTTTACTTTGTAATTGGGTTTTACTGCACTCCCGTTAACCTTTATGGCCCCTGACTTGGCCCCTTTCTGAATTTTATTTCGGCTGGCATTTTCAATGCGGTTCATAAGAAATTTGTCCACTCGCAGAGGTTCTTGGCCAGGATCTGCCTTGAAAGCAAAGTGCTCAAACCCAACGGCCTCGTCAATAGGCTTTAAAGATACTGGATTTTTTTTACCTTCTTCCATTGCCCAGTACCAAATCGATCTCTGCTGTTTTTTGTAATAGCGTACCAGGGGTTAGAGATTCACCCTTGTACCGCATTTCCAAAACCATGTCTTTTCCAATATCATTTTTGAAGGTAATTTCTCCAATCTCAAAACCAACAGACATCAATTTTACTTGGGCATTCCTGCGGGTAATCTGGACCACGTCGGGAACACTGATTCTTCGGTATCCAGAGGGGTTTAAAGTGATGTATATTTTTCGGTTTTCCTTTACCTGTTTTCCGGGGCCAGGAAGGTGCTCTATTACGCTAAGTGGCGGAAAATTTGGGGTATATTTTGATGAGTCTATAATTTCAAACCGCAAATTTTCCTCTTGGATCACTTGGGATAAATTGACCAGTGGAATGCCTTTCAAGTCTGGTACATTTTGGTAATCTTTGTGAAAAGTAATGAGCTTTAGGAATGCCAAGCTGAGATAAATAACTACAACACCTACCAAGCAGGCAAGTGCGATTTGAAAGATCAAAGTTTTACTAAAAAGAAATCTAAAAAAACTCATTTTATAATTCTGAAGTCAAAGATAACAAATCGATGGGCTTTAGGATTAATTATAAATACAATACCTTTGTTAAAAGCTTATGCATGCGCAGAAAAATTGTGGGCATCGCCGTGGGGGGATATTCTTCCGAGCGAGAAATTTCGCTCAGCAGTGGTAGTACTGTCTTCGAATCTCTTAGTCCTTCAAAGTGGAATTGTTTTAAAATTGTTGTCGATCACGAGAAGTGGATGGTCGTGGATTTAGTGGACAATACATACCCACTAAAGCTAGAAGATTTTTCTTTTGAGTTAGGGGAAACTATCGTTCACTTCGATGTGGTATTCAATGCAATCCATGGCACCCTAGGTGAAGATGGAGAATTGGCCAAGATTTTGTCTGCGCTCAACATCCCACAGAGCAGCTGTGATGAAAAACCTGCTTACTTAACTTTTGACAAAAGGGCCTGTTTGAAAGAGGTTCGAAAATTGGGAGTTCCGGTTGCAAATTCTTTTACTTACGACCAAGGGGATCCTTTAGAAATTGATGATATCTTAAAAAAGGTCGGGCTTCCTTGTTTTGTTAAACCCAACCGATCGGGGAGCAGTTATGGAATTGTCAAGGTTTATGAAAAAGGGCATTTGGAGGCGGCAATCGTCTCTGCCCTGAAAGAAGATTCTGAATTGATTATAGAATCAGCATTGGAAGGGACCGAAATATCTGTAGGTGCCTTTGCTCACGATCACGATATAGTGGTTCTTCCAATTACAGAAATCATCTCCGAAAATGATTTTTTTGACTACGATGCAAAATACAATGGAAAATCAAAAGAAATTACGCCTGCACGACTCGATGGAAACATTATCAAAAAGGTAGATGCTCTAGTACGCGACTTGTATCAAAAGTTAAATTTAAAGGGAGTTTGCCGAAGTGAGTTTATCATTGAAGCGGGCGTTCCCCATCTGCTGGAGATAAATACGGTTCCAGGTTTGACCACGGCAAGCCTAATTCCAAAGCAACTTCATGAAGCAGGAATAGGCCTTTCAGATTTTTTTGAATTGTTGCTAGAAGAGGCAATGAAAAAAAACCAGTAATTTTGTGATATGAAACGTGGCTTATTTCCTGGTTCTTTTGACCCCGTTACCCTTGGACATTATGATATCGTCCAAAGAAGCCTTCCGCTTTTTGATGAAATCATTATTGGAATAGGAACCAATACAGAAAAAGAATATATGTTTCCGCTTGAGAAAAGGGCAGCTTTTGTAAAAAGCACTTTTGCATCTTATAAGAAAATTTCAGTGGTTGAATACAAGGGCTTAACGATTGATTTATGTAAAAAGATAAACGCCGATTTCATCATCAGGGGCCTAAGAAATCCCGCTGATTTTGAGTTTGAAAAAGCCGTTGCCCACACCAACAGGCTCATGTCTGGAATAGAAACAGTCTTTTTGTTGACCGCGGCTAAAACCTCTTTTATGAGCAGCAGTATCGTAAGAGAAATAATATTGAATCAGGGCGATTATTCCAAACTGGTGCCGAGTTCTGTAAAAATCTAAAATCCACTAAATCTCATCGAAGAGAATTTTGATGTTCTCATAGGCGTTTTTTAAAAGCTTAGGAACTTCCTCTTTGTTTTTCCATTGGGCTAATGTAATTCCCTCGTCTATTTGTGGGGAGAGCATTCCATTGTAGGATGTGCTCATCAGGTACCAACATGTTTTTTTTAGTCTGTATTTTCCATTTCTTGAAAAAATGTGATAAGTATGGCTTAGGTTCTTCTTAACAACAAGATCTTTAACTCCCGTTTCTTCCATTACCTCCCTGACTGCACCATCGATCATCATTTCATTTTTGCTAATTTTCCCTTTGGGCAAATCCCATTTTTTATTTCTGTAAATGAATAAAATCTTACTGTTGTGGTGGACTACCATTCCACCAGCAGCATCTACTAGGGGGAAATGTTTGGTCATCAACTTCCAGAGCTTTTCCTCCTTGGGGTGATACAAAAAAACCCCCTCTATTTTTTTGGACTTTAAGGCAGAAATAATCAATTTGAAATTTGTGTATTTTATATAGAAAAGAGGTGTATTATCATTGTGATTTACCATTTTTGAGGTCAGCACCACCCATTTTCTATTGAAAAAAACTTTATACATTTGTGTATGATTTACGATCGAGAAACAGCCCACACAACTGCTCAATTTCTTTTACAAATTAATGCAATAAAATTGAATCCAAAAAATCCATACACATGGGCCAGTGGATGGAAATCACCTATATATTGCGATAACAGAATTTGCCTCTCACACAAAGATGTAAGGAAATTTATCGCTGAAAAAATGGCCCAGCAAGCACAACTGATTTACGGAAATGATTTTGTGATTGCTGGAGTAGCCACCGGTGCTATTGGGATTGGAATATTGGTTGCTGAGCTCTTGGGAGCCCCATTTATTTATGTAAGACCAGAGCCAAAATTACATGGCAGGAAAAATCAAATTGAAGGACAGTTGATGTCCGATAAAAAAGTATTGGTCATCGAAGATTTAATATCTACAGGAAAAAGTAGTTTAAATGCTGTTAAAGCCTTAAAAGAGAAAAATATAACCGTGCTGGGAATGATCGGTATTTTTGATTATGGTTTTCAATTGGCTGTTGACAATTTTGAAAGGGAAAATGTTCAACTTTATACGCTAAGCGATTACCACCACCTGATTTTTGAGGCGGAAAAAGCAAACTACACTGAATCCGATCAGATTGAAGTACTCAAATCGTGGAGGGTTTCACCCGCTGATTGGAAGCCCAATCAATAAATCATTTTAATTGCGCCGTGGGCGAATTTTAGCACTGCACCGGAGGACTTCTTTATAACGATCTCCCCGTTTTCTGTAATCCCTTGGAGTGTGGCGTCAAATTTTTTTGTCAACGTGCTGAACTGTGATGGCTCTCCTTTTCTAAAAAGACAACCTTCATATTGTTGTAGCAGATTTGATTTGTGCATTTGAACTTGAGCGAGTTGGTTTAAACGGTCATTCAATTGTTTTAAAATTTCATCAAATAGAAGCTTTATGTCAAAGTTTTCTCCAGTTACAAGCGCCAAAGAACTGGCTTGGGGCAAACCCTCAAATGCCACCTGATTTACATTTATTCCAATACCAATTATGGAACCCGTTATAAGGCTCCCTTTGACCATATTTTCAATTAGCACTCCTCCTATTTTTTTTTCACCTGACAAAATGTCGTTTGGCCATTTTAACTTAAAAACTTTATTTGTCAACTGGCTGATTGCAGTAACCACTGCTAAGGAAACAGCGCAATTAATTAAAAATGAATGATCGACTGAAAAGCTTGAATAATGCTTGTAAAGACTGAATGTAAGGTTTTTTCCAGGCACAGACTCCCATATTTTATCTCTCTGCCCCCTGCCTTTTATTTGATGATCTGCCCATATCAAATCGCCATCGTTGCATTTACCATAATTGTATTTGTGTTTCAACCAATCGTTGGTAGAGTCTGTGGCATCAAGTTTGATTATATTGAAATAGGTCATGGTTTTGAATGCTGTGAATCCAAAAAGTAATAAATTTGTTCAAAACTAAAATTTTTTAATGGCAAAATCGAAGTTCACTGAAGATGCTTTGATATCGACGATTATTTCTGGCATAGAAAATGTTAAAGGACTCGATGTAAGCCTTTTAGATCTCAGGGATTTAGACAATACTGTCTGTAGTTACTTTTTGGTTTGCTCTGGAAGTTCTAACACGCATGTGAATGCCATTGTCAGTGCTGTTCAAAAAAAAGTTAGCAAAGAGCTTAAAGAAAAGCCATTTCACACTGAAGGTGCTGACAATGCCGAATGGGTACTAATTGACTATGTAAATATCGTTGTTCATGTGTTTCAAAAACACATCAGAACTTACTATAATATAGAGGAACTTTGGGGAGATGCCAAAACGACTAAAATTGCGTCAAATTATTAATTGGTTATGAAAGAAGGAAAAAACAACAAGCCTAAATTTAATCCCTATTGGGTGTATGGTGTGATCATTACATTCTTATTGGGAATTAGCATGTTTAGTGGAGACAATAACTGGCAAACGGTTAGCAAAACGAATATTTCAGACTTTGAACGTTTTCTCAACGAGGGAGATATTGAAGAAGTGATTGTAGTGAATCAAAAGTTAGCAAAAGTAACCCTCAACAGCTATGGATTAGAAAAAAGTGTCCATCAAAACTCAAAAGCAAAAAATATTATTGGTCAGGAAAACACCAGTGGTCCCCACTACGAGTTCGAAGTCGGTAACTTAGAGCTTTTCCAACGTAAATTGGAACAGGCTAAAGAAAATGGGGTAAACTTTCGCTATGAGTTTATGACCATAGAAAACCGATGGATGGACGTAATCATGGGATTCCTACCAATCATTATCATCATAGGCGTTTGGATTTTTCTAATGAGAAGAATGTCTGGTGGAGGTGCAGGTGGAGCTGGCGGCCAAATATTCAACATTGGAAAATCAAAAGCCAAACTTTTCGATCAAAATACAGATGTCAAAACCACATTTAAGGATGTCGCTGGCCTTGAAGGCGCAAAAGAAGAAATTCAGGAGATCGTGGATTTCCTAAAAAATCCAAGAAAATATACGGTATTGGGGGGTAAAATTCCCAAAGGAGCACTATTGGTCGGATCCCCAGGAACTGGTAAAACATTACTGGCCAAAGCTGTGGCTGGTGAGGCAAAAGTTCCTTTTTTCTCCCTTTCTGGTTCTGACTTTGTTGAGATGTTTGTGGGCGTGGGTGCTTCCCGGGTAAGGGACTTATTCAAACAAGCAAAAGACAAATCTCCATCGATCATTTTTATCGATGAAATTGACGCCATCGGAAGGGCCAGAGGCAAAAATAACTTTACGGGTTCCAATGATGAGCGGGAAAATACCTTGAACCAACTGTTGACCGAAATGGATGGATTCGGTACCAACACAAATGTCATTGTATTGGCTGCAACCAACCGCGCCGATGTATTAGACAAAGCCTTAATGCGTGCTGGTAGGTTCGATCGACAAATATATGTGGACCTTCCCGACCTCAACGAAAGAAGAGAAATTTTTAAAGTTCACCTCAAGCCTTTAAAATCGGTCAAAAATTTGGATGTTGAGTTCCTCTCCAAACAAACCCCTGGTTTTTCTGGCGCTGATATTGCCAATGTCTGCAATGAAGCAGCACTGATTGCTGCTCGAAAAAATAAAAAATCTGTTGGGAAACAAGATTTCTTGGATGCAGTAGATCGAATTGTCGGTGGTTTAGAAAAGAAAAATAAAATTGTAACCCCAGAAGAAAAGAAAACTATTGCTTTTCATGAAGCAGGCCATGCCATTGTGAGTTGGTTGTTGGAACACGCTGCACCCCTAGTGAAGGTTACCATTGTTCCCAGAGGACAATCTCTTGGCGCAGCCTGGTATTTGCCCGAGGAGAGATTGATTGTTCGCACGGAACAAATGCTGGATGAAATGTGTGCCGCCTTAGGAGGAAGAGCCGCTGAAAAGATCATGTTTGACAAAATATCTACAGGAGCACTCAGCGACTTGGAAAAAGTTACCCGTCAAGCAAGGGCAATGGTCTCCGTTTACGGTTTAAATGAAACTTTGGGGAATATCACTTACTACGATTCTTCAGGACAAGCAGAGAATAGTTTTACAAAACCATATTCGGAAAAAACAGCGCAGGTTATTGATAAAGAGATTTCTCAAATCATAGAAATACAGTATAAGAGAGCCTGTGATTTGTTAAAAAAGAATAAGTCTAAGCTGATGCAACTCGCGGATAGACTTTTAGAAAAAGAGGTGATATTCAAAGATGACCTCCTAAATGTTTTAGGTGAACGACCCTTTGATGTTAAATTAAACGATAAAGAGGAAGGACCACAGGGAGTCCCTGTACCCGTAAATTAATTTCTGTTGTGGTATTTTGGAAGAAACTATTTGGCGCCTCAAAAAAAGATGAGGTCGTCCCCCTAAAGAGCAAATTTCTTCCTGAAAAAGAACAAGAAGTTGATACTTTATTTGCCAGGAAGTTTACCCATAAAGGTGGTAAATTTTTGTACAGTGAAAACAGTAATTCTACTGACGGATATTTTAAATTAATACTTGAGGAAAATCATTGGAAATCAGAAAATCTCCTCTGCTTTAATGAACAGCTTTGTCAAAGGTTTGGCATTGAAAACCCCTCCTACACCCCCAACCCAAAATATTATAAGGCCTTACTAATAGGGTGTGAATACCTGATCGCCAATAAGGGCACAATTCTGATATGCAACCATCAAATTAAGGATTTAAAACTCCATCAACTACCCGATTTTATAATAGTATTTTCTGATCTCAGCAATTTTGTAAATGACGTTAGCGAAGGAATGAGTAAACTTAAAAACAAGTACATTGATAATGTTCCTTCCAATATCACAACGCTGAATGTAAAAAACGCAAAGGATGAAAATGATTTTTTATCCTATGGGAGTAGTGCGAAAAACTTATATTTAATCCTTCAAGAGGATTAATCCATGAGAGAATTATTTTTTAGAGGCGTTTCTGGCCTCTTGTACGCAGCAATGATTTTGGGATCTGTAGTATACGATCAGCTTTTATTCACTATCGTTATTGTTGTTTTCTCCACATTGGCAATCATCGAATTTCAAAGGTTAATCCGTCATAAAAGCTATATGCCCATGGCATTGGTATTGCTTTTGATCTACAATTTCTATAAATCCAAAATAGATGCTATTGACCTTATCTACCCGCTCGTTAGTGTTTTTATCGCGCATATTTTCTTGATCTATTGGCTGTTTACCAAAAAAAGAATGACCTTGAATTATCTCTCTAAGACCTTATTATCCCTTTTTTATTTGGGTATGGGCTGCTTTTTTATAGTTTCTTTACCAGGAAGTCCAGCAAATTATGATTTCGAAAAAGTAATGTTGTTTTTTGTTTTGATTTGGACCAACAATACCTTTGCATATTTAACGGGAAGAAAGCTAGGAAAAACACCCATGTTCCAGAGGATATCACCCAAAAAAACTTGGGAAGGTTTTTTTGGTGGCCTTATTTTTTCACTTGCTGTCGCCTTAGTCTTCCATCATTTCAGCCCAGAATCTTCTGTTGTCTTTTATTTATCTGTAGCCTTCCTTTGCTCCATATGGGCAACTTTGGGAGATCTGATTCAATCGAAATTTAAGCGACTTGTAAACGTAAAAGACAGTGGATCATTAATTCCTGGCCATGGTGGATTTTTTGACAGAATGGACAGTATTATTTTTGCTGCTCCATGGATTTACTTACTTTTTAATTTTAAAGATTATGTTTCATAAAGAAGGTTTTAAAATCATTATCAACACCTTTTTAATTGCAGTAATAATTGCGCTTGCGTCTGCCTACTTTATTAAAAATTTTTGGATTCATAAATCACTTCAAGTGGCGAGTATCACTCTGTTGGTATTGGTACTACAGTTTTTTAGAAACCCAAAAAGAATGACAACACCCAACAAAAATTATGTCATTGCTCCCGTTGATGGAAAAGTGGTGGTGATTGAGGAAGTATATGAAAAAGAATTTTTTAAAGACAAACGATTAAAGGTCTCCATTTTTATGTCCCCTCTCAATGTTCATGTGACCAGATATCCCATCAGTGGTGCTGTTGCATTTAGCAAATACCATCCCGGAAAATATTTAGTGGCTTGGCATCCCAAATCCTCGGAGCTAAACGAAAGGACTACAGTGGTGCTGGAAAATGATACTGTAGGTCAAATTTTGTACCGACAGATCGCTGGTGCTGTGGCCCGTAGGATTGTCAACTATGCAAATTTAGGGGACAAGGTGATTCAAGGGAGTGATGCTGGATTTATAAAATTTGGATCACGAGTGGATATTTTTTTACCCTTGGGCACCAAAATCAATGTGAAAATAGATCAAAAGGTAAGAGGAGGCGAAGTTTGTATCGCCGAATTCTAATGCTACAGCTTATCCAAACTTTTTTCCAAGAGTGTTATCTTCTTTTGCGCATCGGCGGCCTTTTTTCGCTCTAATTCAATCACTTTTTCAGGAGCATTAGAGACAAAGCGTTCGTTGGACAACTTTTTTTCTATTGACTTCAAAAACCCTTTCGCGTAATTGAGTTCTTGGGTTAACTTTTTTCGTTCTTCCTCTGGATCTAAAGCAGAATTTATGGGAATGAAAAACTCAGCTGATCCAATTCTAAATGACCCTAAGGGTTGGCTTTCGTCTTCGTTATGATATACTATTGCTGACAACGAGCCTAATTTTGTGATGACCTCTCCTTGACGAACGGATGTTTTTGAAAATAAGGTCAATGGTTCTTTAAATCCAATATTATTTCCTTTCCTGAAATTTCTGATACCCCCAACAATTTGCTTGACCATCTCAAAATCTTCAATCAGGCTTTGATCAACAGCCCCTTTTTTTGGCCATTCGGAAACCACCAAGGCTTCCTCAGTTTTTCGATCGTAAATATAGTGCCACAGTTCTTCGGTTATAAAGGGCATAAAAGGATGGAGCAATTTCAAATTATCTTCAAACAAGGACTTTACCGCAGCATGGGTGAACTGGTCCACGGGATCCCCGAAGTTGGGCTTGACCATTTCCAAAAACCAAGAACAAAAATCATCCCAAATTAGTTTATAGCTCGTCATCAGGGCGTCGGATATTCTGTACTTATTAAAATGGTCATCAATGGTAGTCAAGGTTTGATTAAATAAATTTTTATACCACTGAACGGCTACCTTATTCATTGCTGGCATTTCAAGTGACTCATCCACTTCCCATCCATCAGTCAAACGGTAGGCATTCCATATTTTGTTGGCAAAGTTCTTACCCTGCTGACAGAGGCTTTCATCAAACAAAAGGTCATTTCCTGCAGCAGAACTGAGCATCAACCCTACCCTTACGGCATCTGCTCCATAGGAGTCTATCAAAGCCAAGGCATCAGGTGAATTTCCCAATTGCTTGGACATTTTTTTTCCTTTTTTGTCCCTTACCAAGCCTGTCAAATAGACATTAGAAAATGGTTTGTCGTTTCTTAATTCGTAACCTGAAATGATCATTCGAGCAACCCAAAAGAATAAAATATCGGGGCCGGTAACCAAATCTTTAGTTGGGTAATAGTAATTTATCTCAGGATTATCTGGCTCCAAAACACCGTTAAAGACTGATATTGGCCAAAGCCATGAAGAAAACCAAGTGTCCAATACGTCTTCATCTTGTCTGAGATCAGCTAATTCTAATAAAGTATTTCCAGAAACTTCTCTGGCCATTCCAAGTGCGCTATTTTTGTCTTTGGCCACGACAAAATTACTCTTGTCATTCCCAAAATAGTAAGCAGGGATTTGCTGTCCCCACCACAATTGCCTTGAAATGTTCCAGTCTCGGATATTTTCCATCCAATGCCGGTAGGTATTTTTAAACTTCTCAGGGACCAGCTGTATTTCGTTACTCTGCAATACCGATTTAATGGCAGGTTTGGCAAGTTCCTCCATTTTTAAAAACCATTGGTCGGAAAGCCTGGGTTCTATGACGGCTTTGGTTCTTTCAGAGGTTCCCACCTTGTGGCGGTAGTTCTCTTTTTTTATTAATTCACCTGACTCTTCCAGAGCTTTTGCAATCTTTTTTCGGGCCACAAAGCGGTCCAAACCTTTGAAGGCCAAACCGTGATGATTTAAAGTGCCGTCATCATTGAAAATATCGATGACTTCCAGCTTGTGTTTTACTCCAAGGGCATTGTCATTTAAATCGTGAGCAGGGGTTACTTTAAGGCATCCTGTACCAAATTCCATGTCCACATAATCGTCTTCAATGATGGGAATAATTCTTCCACAAATGGGTACCACCAGCTGTTTTCTTTTGAGGTGTTTGTAGCGTTCGTCTTTAGGATGAACGCATACTGCGGTATCTCCCAAAAGGGTTTCAGGACGAGTGGTGGCTATGATAACCTTTTCGTCACTGCCCACCACCGCGTAAGCGATTTGATACAATTGACCATCTTTTTCTTCATAGATCACCTCTTCGTCAGATAGGGTAGTTTTCGCCTCAGGATCCCAATTAACCATACGATAACCTCTGTAGATGAGCCCTTTGTTGTACAGGCGAATAAATGTTGCAATCACAGCAGCGGACATATCCTCATCCAAAGTAAATTTGGTGCGACTCCAGTCGCAGGAACAACCGAGTTTTTTGAGTTGCTCTAAAATGACCCCTCCGTGCTGATGGGTCCAATCCCACGCGTGGGTAAGAAAATCTTCTCTTGTCAAGGAAGACTTTTCAATTCCCTGATCTTTTAATTTGGCTACTACCTTGGCCTCAGTTGCTATAGAAGCATGATCCGTACCGGGCACCCAACAGGTATTGTAACCCTGCATTCGAGCACGTCGGATTATAATGTCTTGTAAGGTATTGTTTAGCATATGACCCATGTGGAGTACACCCGTGACATTGGGCGGTGGAATAACAATTGTGTAGGGATCTCTATCGTCTGGAGTGGAGGAAAAATAATCTTTTTCCATCCAAAATGAATACCATTTATCTTCTATGCTCTTGGAAATAAATTTCGATGGGATCTCCATAAATATTGGTGTACCTTAAATGGATATAAAAATAGTAAGGCTTTTGTGATTATAAAAACCCTCTCAATTTTGGTTTTCTTATTAAAGTTGTAAATTTATGGATTAGAATCAATCACCATGAAAAAAGCGATCATTTATATTTTGATTTCAATCTCAAGCCTTGCGATGATGGCGCAGGAAAAGAGTCCTATGATTAACTTTGAGAAAGAGACTATTGACTATGGCGATATTTCAAAAGGAAGCGAAGGAACCCGGACCTTTGTTTTCGAAAATACAGGAACTGCTCCATTACTTATTAAAGGGGTGAGTTCAAGCTGTGGTTGTACCATCCCAAAAAAACCAGAAGATCCGGTTGCGCCCGGAGAAAAAGGAGAAATCATTGTTAGGTATGACACCAACCGAGTGGGAAAATTCCTAAAAACCATAACGGTTAACACCAATGTACCCGCTACCGCCATGATCGCCTTAAAGATCAAAGGAAACGTATTGTCGCAGTAGAAGAACACTCCAAATCCTCGAAAAGATTAACCCGCAGTTGAGAATGAATGCTTTTTTTTTGAATATTTGCATTCAGAAAATTTAAGATGCCAATAATTTCCAAGAAAGGGCTTGAACTACCTGCCTCACCGATAAGAAAATTGGTGGTTCATGCAAACAATGCCAAAGCGCGTGGAGTTGAAATACTTCACCTCAACATCGGGCAACCCGATATTGAAGCTCCCTTGGAGGCAATGGAGGTTGTGAAAGACCACAAGCTAAAATTGTTGCCCTATGGCTCTTCTCAAGGGTCCCTCTCCTACCGAAAACAACTTTGTAAATATTACGGCCACCATAAAATAAACTTGGTTCCAGAGGATATAATGGTCACCACTGGGGCGAGCGAAGCGCTCTCTTTTGCTCTAAATGTGATCTGTGATGCTGGCGATGAAATAATTATCCCAGAACCATTCTATGCCAATTACAATGGCTTTGCCGCAGCTGCAAGTGTCAAAGTAATTTCTATTGTTTCTTATTTTGAAAATCAATTCGAGCTCCCCTCTATCGAGAAATTAAAAGAAAAAATATCAACCAAAACAAGAGCTATACTGATCTGCAATCCCAGTAATCCCACTGGCTATTTGTACTCTGAAAAAGAGATTAAAGCATTGATAGAAATCGCAGTTGAAAAAGATATTTTTATTATCGTAGATGAAGTATACCGCGAGTTTATTTATACCGATGAAAGTCATTATTCCGTCCTTAAAGACGAAAGCGGAAGCCAACATGCGATCATGATAGACTCTGTTTCCAAGCGCTATAGCCTCTGTGGCGCAAGGGTAGGGTGTATGATTTCTAAAAATAAAGAATTGATGGCCACGGCTCTCAAATTTGCCCATTTGCGCCTCTCCCCTCCTACATTAGCACTTTTGGCCAGTGAAGCAGCGATCAAAGCACCTCCCTCCTATTTAAAAGGGGTAATTAAAGAATATACCCGAAGAAAAAATGTAATCATCGTAGCTTTAGAAAAAATAAATGGGGTGACCGTATCCAACCCCATGGGAGCCTTCTATTGCATCGTTAAACTTCCCGTTGACAGTGCCGAAGCGTTTTCTAAATTCTTACTAACTGATTTTGAAGACAATGGTCAAACTGTAATGCTGGCCCCTGCTGCTGGGTTTTACTCCTCTCAAGAGCTGGGTAAAGATCAAGTTCGTTTGGCTTTTGTTTTAGAAAGCAGTAAGCTGAATCGCGCCGCTGAAATCATTCAAAAAGCGCTGGAAGTGTATAAAAACTCATAGGCTTTTTCTATCTTTCCCTATGGTTTTGAATTTTCAAAAAAACGTTTCACTACAACCCTACAACACTTTTGGCATTCCTGTGAAAGCTAAGAAATTTATAGGGGTAAAATCATCTGATGAACTGATTGCTGTATTAAACCAGTACCAAGAGGACCCCCTTTTGATTTTGGGAGGGGGAAGCAATGTTCTACTGACCCAAGATTTTGATGGCCTCATCGTTAGAATTGAGAGTAAAGGCATAAAAATTATCCATGAAGATTCACAACAAGCTGAGGTACGGGTAGCTGCTGGAGAAAACTGGCATGAATTTGTTATGTGGTGTTTAAAAAACGATTTGGGTGGGGTTGAAAATTTAGCGCTAATTCCCGGCAGTGTTGGCGCTGCACCCATTCAAAATATAGGTGCATATGGCGTTGAACTCAAGAGTGTTTTTGATCGTTGTGAGGCAATTTCACTGTCCACTAAACAAATTGAGGTTTTTACGAAAACCGATTGTGAATTCGGGTACCGCAATTCAGTTTTTAAAAACAAACTAAAAGGTCAGTACATCATTAGCAATGTCACGTTTAAATTGAGTAAACCTCCGCATAAAACCAAAACCAGCTACAAAGGCTTGGCGGAAAAACTCAAAGGGGTTTCCCTTGACATCCTCAGTGTGGCACAGGCAGTTATCGCCATAAGATCTGCAAAATTACCCGACCCAAAAAGAATCGGGAATAGTGGCAGTTTTTTCAAAAACCCCGTAGTTTCGGCTAAGGAGTTTACTGCACTGAAAAAACAATATCCTGAAATCCCCAACCATCCCGCTGGCAGTGGAAAAATAAAAATCCCTGCCGCCTGGCTAATTGACTGTCTGGGCTTTAAGGGTTATCGTAAGAATGATGCAGGGGTACATAAAAACCAAGCTTTGGTTTTGGTGAATTATGGAAATGCCTCGGGGTCTGAAATATTCGAGCTTGCACAAACAATTCTAGCCGAGGTGCAAAAAACTTTTGATATTAGATTGGAATACGAGGTCAACATTCTTTAATTTAATTACCTGTTTTTAGAATCTATGACAATGGTCACAGGACCATCATTTAACAGCTCAACTTTCATGTCAGCCCCGAAAACTCCTCGAGCTACTTTTTTATTCAATTTTTCTTCCGCCTTGGTTACGAACATTTCGTAAAGCGGAATGGCAATTTCGTGTCCTGCAGCTTGAGTATAGGAAGGTCGGTTGCCTTTTTTTGTTGACGCCATTAAGGTAAACTGACTGATTACAAGCAAGTTGCCCTCTGTGGCAATTAAGGATTCATTCATAACCCCACTTTGGTCATTAAAAATTCTGAGGTTAATTAATTTATTAACTAGCCACACTACATCATCTGGACCGTCTTCTTTTTCAATTCCCATCAGCACTAAAAGTCCGTTGTCAATTGCGCCCACTACTTTTTCCGATACTTTAACCTCTGCATTAAGAACCCTTTGAATAACTAATTTCATATCTTATCGGTGTAGGGTATCTTCCTCTAAAAGCTGAAGGTAGGAGCGGTACCGGCTTTGCGATATTTCACCTTCCTCTAGTGCCTCTTTTACGGCACATTGCGGCTCGTTGGTATGAAGACAATTATTGAATTTACAGGCCCGCTGTAGCTGAGAGAATTCTGAAAAATATCCCGCTAATTCTTCTTTTTGAATGTCCACTACACCAAAACCTTTAATCCCTGGGGTGTCAATTATCCTTGAACCCGAGATTAAGTCAAACATCTTTGCAAAAGTGGTAGTGTGTTGCCCTTGTTGATGTTGATCGGATATTCGTCCTGTTTTTAAATTTAAATTCGGGTCCAAAGTATTGATCAATGTTGACTTCCCAACCCCACTGTGCCCCGAAAACATACTCACCTTGGACGCCATCGCCTGCTTTATGTAATGCAATGTACTGAGATCAGAAGCCACCACTTCAAGACATGAATAGCCAATGTTCTCATATATTGACTTTAATAATCTCATTTCCTTCAATTCCTGAGGATTGTAAAGGTCTATTTTATTAAAAACTAAGATAACTTCAATTTCATAAGCTTTAGCAGTTACTAAAAAACGATCTATAAAGGCAGGAAAAGTCATCGGGTTTTTAAGGGTTACCATCAGAAATACCTGATCTATGTTGGAAGCGATAATGTGAATTTGTTTAGAAAGATTGACCGATTTTCTAACGATATAGTTGCTGCGATCTTTAATTTCGGTGATCACGCCCTTCGATCCTTTTGCCTGGGGTAAAATTTTAATCACTACACGGTCTCCAACAGCGATAGGGTTGGTACTTTTAATTCCTTTAATTCTAAATTTTCCTTGGATAATACAATCATAGAATTGCCCTTCGGATTTTACTCGATAATGGCTTCCTGTTGAACAATAAACAACCCCTTTTTTATTCATAGTTACAAAGAAACAACAAATAATTTTCTCGCCTTGCCAAGAACACAAGGAGGTGGAATTGCTATCTTTGTAAAAAATATTGGATGTCTAAAAAAGTGATTTTAATGATATTGGACGGCTGGGGTTTTTCTACTGACCCCAGTGTCTCTGCCGTTGATCTTGCCAAAACCCCTACAATTGACGATTTATATAAAAATTATCCCCATGCTAGCCTTCTGACCGATGGTGAAAATGTGGGACTTCCAGATGGGCAAATGGGCAACAGTGAAGTAGGACATGTGAATCTTGGCGCAGGGCGGATTGTTTTTCAGGACTTGGTCAAAATCTCCAAGGCCATTTCGGACAAAAGCATTGAGAAAAATCCCGTTCTAATAGAAGCATTGGAATACGCCCAACAGAACCAAAAAAATGTTCACTTTTTAGGACTTCTTTCCGACGGTGGAGTTCATGCTCACTTGGACCACTTAAGCGGTTTACTCCAAATGACATCAAAATATGATGCTGCTGGGGTATATATTCACGGTTTTACTGACGGTCGTGATGTCGACCCTAAATCCAGTATCAACTATATCGATCGGTTGGAAGACAAGCTTGTGGAAACAGGGGCAAAATTAGCCTCTATTTCTGGACGCTACTATGCGATGGATAGAGACAAAAGGTGGGAAAGGGTTAAAAAAGTTTATGACGCGCTGGTTCACGGTCAAGGGTTCCTTACACAAAACTTTAAAGAGAGTATTGAACAAAGTTATCTTAATGGCGTGACCGATGAGTTTATTGAACCCTTAATTGCCTCTGATGAAGACGACCAACCCCTAACAAAAATTGAGAAAGGGGATGTTGTAATATTTTTTAATTATCGCACTGACAGGGGGAGGCAACTATCCCAAGTCCTTTCTCAAGACGATTTTTCTGAGCTACAGATGGCTCCTTTGGACTTGCACTATGTTACCATGACTAATTACGATAAAACATTTAAAAATGTAAAAGTGGTATTTGAAAAAGATAATTTGCAAGATACCCTTGGTGAAACACTCTCAAAGGCGGGAAAATCACAAATCCGAATCGCAGAGACCGAAAAATACCCTCACGTGACTTTCTTTTTTAACGGTGGAAGAGAAGCGCCTTTTGATGGAGAAGAACGCATTATGTGCCCCTCTCCGAAAGTAGCAACTTACGACCTTCAACCCGAAATGAGTGCTTTTGAGGTGAGAGATGCCATTCTCCCTAAGATTGAAGAAGAAGCCGCTGATTTTATATGTTTAAATTTTGCCAATCCTGATATGGTAGGGCATACAGGGGATCTTAAAGCCGCAATAAAAGCTTGTGAAACAGTTGACTTGTGTGCCAAAAGTATCATTGAAGCAGCGTTAAAAAACGACTATAAAATGATTGTGATTGCAGATCATGGAAATTGCGAAACCATGCGCAATTCTGATGGCTCTCCAAACACAGCTCATACCACCAACCCTGTTCCCTTAATTTTAGTAGATAAAAATTCTACCCCTATTACAGGTGGCGTCCTTGGGGATATCGCACCTACAATTTTAAAATTGATGGGCATTGAGATTCCCAAAGCGATGACAGGAAAACCATTAATATAAATTAAACCCATCCCAAAGACCTCGTCTATGAAAAAATATTTTATGATTTCGTTTTTCATATTATTATTGGGTTGCAGCTCCAACTTGCCCGCTCCCATAAAAACGGAGCCCATTGAATCGGCAGACGGGGAAATGATATTATTGGGGGCCATCAATCAGGCCAATTTAATCACTGCTGAGATTACACCATGGTTCAAGATCGAGTACGATAGAATTTCGATAGATCCAAAATGGGCGGACAGTCTAAAACCCTACACAGACGGACTGAGTATCAAGATTTTTATGGGGACTTGGTGCGAAGACAGTCAAAGAGAAATTCCCCATCTTTTTAAAATTCTCAATGCCTTGGATGTTGACCATCGCAACTTGGAGATGTATGCCATGGCAACGGAAAAAATAACCCCCAGCAATTTCGAAAAGGGCTTGAACATAACCAATGTACCCACATTTATTTTTTATAAAAACGGAAATGAAATGAATAGATTTGTAGAACTCCCCGTGGAGAACTTAGCCCAGGACATAGCTAAAATTATTAAAGGGGAAACCTACCACCATTCCTATAAGTAGCCAATGGTAATAATCAAAAGTTTAGCGGAAATCGAGTTAATGCGAGAAAGTGCATTGATTGTTTCTCGGACTTTAGGGATGCTGGCCAAGGAAATTCAACCAGGGGTAACAACATTGCAATTAGATCGTTTGGCGGAAACTTTTATCAGAGATCATCAGGCGGAACCTGGTTTCCTCGGTCTGTACGATTTTCCTAATACACTCTGCGTGAGCCCAAACGAACAAGTAGTTCATGGAATACCCAACGACGTGCCACTGGAGTCTGGTGATATTTTATCTGTAGATTGCGGTGCACTTAAAAATGGGTTTTACGGTGACCATGCCTATACATTTGAAGTAGGTGAAGCCACAAAAGAAACCAAAAAGCTATTGGAGGTGACCAAAAAATCCTTGTACCTCGGAATAGCAGCTTTTTGTGTTGGAAATCGGGTGGGAGACTTAGGTTACGTAATTCAGCAATATACAGAATCATTTGGCTATGGAGTGGTAAGAGAATTGGTGGGCCATGGTTTAGGAAAGGAAATGCATGAAGCCCCTGAGCTTCCAAATTACGGTAAGAGAGGCAGAGGGAAAAAATTTATCGATGGAATGGTCGTGGCCATTGAGCCTATGATCAATATGGGAACCAAAGAAATACGGCACTTTAAAGATGGGTGGACCATAAAGACTGCTGACAATAAACCCAGCGCGCATTTCGAACACAATGTAGCTTTGATCGATGGAAAACCTCAGCTCCTCTCTACCTTTGACTCTATCTATGAGGCCTTGGGAATTGAATCCGATGAAGAATTGCCCTTCAAAAAAATAAAATCCTTGGTATGAAATGGATTTTGCGGTACTGCTCTCGTTCTTTTTTAATTCGAATGAGTCTTTTTTTTCGACCCTTACTCGGAATTTATTTCAGTGGAAATAGATTTACAGACCCCATTGATTGTTCCCATTACAGAAAATTTCTACCCTATGGGTATGAAGAAAAAATACGTCCCCATGCACTTTGTCCTGGCACACTCTCTTTAGAACGCCATCGTTTGCTTTGGCTCTTCTTGGAAAGAGAGACAGATTTCCTCAAGAAAAAAATTAGCGTGTTGCACTTCGCTCCAGAACAGGTTTTTTATAAAAAATTTAAAACTTACCAACATTGGGATTACACCACCACGGACATTGAGTCTCCGCTGGCGGATATAAAAGCGGACATCTGTAATCTTCCTTTTAAGGATAAAACCTATGACCTGATTTTGTGTAATCATGTATTAGAGCACATTCCAGATGATCTAAAAGCGATGTCTGAACTGCATCGCGTACTAAAAAAAGAAGGGACACTCATCGCCCAAGTTCCATTGGATGAAAACAGAAAGAGCACATTTGAGGACCATAGTGTTACTGATCCCCAAAAAAGAACTGAAATTTTTGGTCAATACGATCATTTGAGAATTTACGGTTTGGATTATTATGACCGGCTTAATTCAGTTGGCTTTTCAAGTAAAGCAATACTGCTACAGGATCGTTTGACTCAAGAGGAGATCGAAAGATTTGGACTTCCTAAAAAAGAGAAAATCCCTGTGATGACAAAATAGGATACTATGGAAAGAGATTTACAGTTACTCGAAAGTATAGTAACAACTTCAGTAGGATATTTGTAAGATTTGTAACAGTTAATTTACTAAAAAAAGAAAAACTACCAGTTTTTTGAAGTCAAAATGGAGAAATCCTTTCTCTCTGCTATGGTCCAAAGTGCTTCAATAAGAGGATTTTCCTCAACCAAAGCTCTTCCTTCTTCGATTGGCATCACCATCAATGCAGTCGCCCAGGCATCGGCAGTCATACAATTTGGTGCTTTAACAGAAGTGCAGAGTATATTAGATTTACAGGCAGAGCCTGTTATCGGGTTTATGGAGTGCACATAGTGCTCCCCCGTATTGGGATCCACCCTGTATTTTCTGTAATTCCCAGAACTTGCCAAGGCCTGATCCTCCAATGAAAGGGTTTTGATAAATCGAATTTGAGATTCTTCTCTGGGATCATTGATTGCAATTTTCCACGGCTGTTGGGTCTTAGGACTTATTCCTTTGGCAACAATCTCCCCACCTATTTCTACCATATAATTGGTGCTGTTATTTTTATGTAGGAAATTTCCTATAATATCTACTACATATCCCTTTGCTAATGCGTTAAAATCGATATAAATGTCTGGGTATTCTTTTATGATGGTATTCTGATCTGTAAGGGTAACCTTCTCCCAACCTGTGAGGCGCATCAGACTGTCTTTTTGCGAAGCCTCTATGACCGACATAGCGTTTTCGGGCCCAAATCCGTAAGCATTTACCAGAGCACCCACAGTGGGGTCGAAATAACCGCCTGAGGCTTTCCAAACCTCTGTGGCCTTTTCAAAAACGGCTTTGAAATGATGGTCTACAACCACCGTGGTGTCTCCACGGTTTATTTTAGTGATATCAGATTGTGGTAAATAGGTGGATAGCGATCGATTTAATTCATAAAAGAGTTCATCTATTCCATTTTGAATTTCCTCCTCTGAGGCATTTCCATCGTAATATATGTTGTAGGAAGTTCCCAGTGCGAATCCTTGCAAATACTTGAACTGTGGATTGGGTTGTTGACAAGAAACCAGTAAAACGATAAAAAATAGACTACTCCATAATTTGGAGCCCATCGAAGTTAACGGCATACGTGTCATTTTGCGTTAATGGAAGTTCATAGTCTTTGGCATTGGCAAACCCCACCCCAGCGAAATAGGTGGTTGCTTTATACTTTATTCCATGATCCCTGACCTCTTCCATTAGCTGTTGATCAAAAAGCTTTGGATTTGTTGGATACACACAACCTCTTACCACAATGAAGTGGAGTTTTTTATTTTTTAAGCAAACAAACTGTGGGTCTTTCTCTAATTGTGAGTTTACCGCTAAAAATTCAAAACCATGTTCTGAAAGATGATCTCCCACCTCTTTCATGGCTAATTTATGAATATCTTTATGCTGAAGCATTTAACCTCCAAAATCGTCAAAGCGAACATTCTCGGGAGGAATGCCAAAATCGTCGGCCATTTTCTCAATGGCTTGGTTCATCAATGGTGGTCCACAAAAATAGACTTCCATATCCTCTGGAGCTTCGTGACCGTTTAGATAATTGTCGATTACACATTGGTGGACATATCCTTTGAATCCGTCTCCCTCGCCGTCCAAGCCATCTTTAACTTTCCAGTTGTCTTCCTCCAAGGGTTCGGAAAGGGCCACATAAAACTTAAAGTTTTCAAAATCTAACTCCAGTGCCCTAAAATGATCTAAGTAAAAAAGCTCTCGTTTGGAACGGCCTCCATACCAGAAAGTCACCTTTCTACCGGTTTTCAGGGTTCGGAACAATTCATATAAGTGGGAGCGCATGGGGGCCATCCCAGCTCCTCCACCTACATAAAGCATTTCGGACTCGGAGTGGTTGATAAAAAATTCTCCATAAGGACCAGATATGGTAACCTTGTCCCCAGGTTTTTTGGAGAAAATATAGGAAGATGCAATACCGGGATTGACATCCATCCAATCGTTCTTTTTTCGATCCCATGGTGGGGTAGCAATCCGAACATTGAGCATAATTTCTCTGCCTTCAGCCGGATAGGAGGCCATCGAATAAGCACGCTCAACTGATTCGGAATTTTTCATCTTCAATTGCCAAAGGTTAAACTTATCCCACTCTAATTTAAATTTATCGGTTTCTCCTGGATGCTCTTCGGGGTGTGCTGAAATGTCCATGTCACTGTAATTAATCTCACATTCTGGAATTTCTATTTGAATGTATCCCCCTGCCTCGTAGTCCATTGACTCGGGTATCTCGACCACAAATTCTTTAATAAAAGAGGCTACATTCCAATTGCGCATCACAGTGGCTTCCCATTTCTTAATTCCAAAAACCTCCTCGGGCACTTGGATAACCATATTTTCCTTCACCTTAACTTGGCAGCCCAATCGCCAACCCTCTGCAATTTCTTTACGAGTAAAATGGGGAGCTTCGGTAGGTAGGATTTCGCCTCCGCCCTCCAAGATCTGACATTTGCATTGGATACAAGTTCCTCCACCGCCACAGGCCGAGGGTAAAAATATCTTATTATTGCCCAGAGTAGTAAGCAGAGTATTCCCAGAGGAAACCTCTACATCATTGTCTCCATTGATCAAAAGGCTAACAGGCCCGGAAGGTAACAATTTTGCCTTGGCACCTAACAACATTCCCACCAACAGAAAAACCACGGCCAAAAAAACAACAATACTCGCTACGATAACTGAATAATCCATCTCTAATTTTCTATAATTTAATACCCATAAAACTCATAAAACCTAACGCCATCAAACCTGTTATAATAAAGGTAATCCCCAGACCTCTGAGGGGTGCTGGTACATTTGAATAAATAATCTTTTCTCTGATCGCGGCAATGGCTAAAATTGCCAATAACCAACCTACTCCTGATCCCAAACCATAAATTGCAGATTCGGAAACACCAGAAAAATCTTTTTGTTGCATAAACAATGAGCCTCCCAAAATAGCACAATTAACCGCGATTAAGGGTAGGAAAATCCCCAATGCACCGTATAATGCAGGAGCAAATTTTTCAACAATCATCTCTACCAATTGGACCATTGAGGCAATCACCGCAATGAACATGATAAAACTCAAAAAGCTCAGATCAATCTCCGCATAGGAGGGGTCCAACCAAGCCAGCGCACCAGGGCGCAAGAGGTAGGTGTCCAACAAAAAGTTGATTGGAACCGTAATGGCCAAAACAAAAATAACTGCAAGTCCCAAACCGACGGCTGTTTTAACGGTTTTTGAAACCGCCAAGTAAGAACACATCCCCAGGAAATAGGCGAAGATCATGTTTTCGATGAATATGCTTTTTACAAATAAGTTTATGTAACCTTCCATGGCTTAGTTTTTTTCTATCAGTTTGCGATTGCGTGCGCGCTGGATCCAAATAAAAATTCCAACGGTAATCAAAGCCATTGGGGACAAGAGCATGAGTCCGTTATTCTCATAACCCATTTCATATAAAACATCGGGGATTACCTGATAACCAAATAGTTTTCCCGATCCGAAAAGCTCTCTGAAAAAAGCAACAACAATCAAAATAAATCCGTACCCTGCAGCATTCCCAATTCCATCCAAGAATGATTTCCAAACCCCATTGCCCAAAGCAAAGGCTTCCAATCTACCCATTACGATACAGTTGGTAATGATCAAACCAATGAATATTGAAAGTTGTTTACTGACATCATAGGCATAGGCTCTTAAAATCTGATCTACTAAAATTACCATTGAAGCGACTACCACCAATTGGACTATGATTCTAATCCGATTTGGGATTAAGTTTCTGAGTAGCGAGATAATGACATTACTGGCACCCATCACTGCCACCACTGATAGGCTCATCACCAAAGCAGGTTTTAGTTGAACCGTAATGGCCAGAGCAGAACATATACCCAAAACTTGAACAGTAATGGGGTTGTTGTCATCCATAGGGTCACTCAGTAGTGCCCTGTTTTTTTTGGAAAACAAGGGTTCTGATTCCTTATTTAGGAATAAAACGGTTGGTTTTTTTGGGCTTTTTTCTGGGTCTGCCATACTGTTTATTTTAGAAGTGCAACTTCACCTTTTTCTTTTTCAAAATAAGGGAGGTAATGGGTGAGTCGCTCTTTGATCATGTCGGTTACCCCATCTCCAGTGATTGTCGCACCAGATATAGCGTCCACCTCGTGGTCTTCTTTATCACTGTCTTTTGGATCGTTATTGGTTTTGGAAACTTTTATTCCCACCAGTTGACCGTTGCTATCGAATACTTTTTCTTCTCTAAATCTGTCCATGAACCATTGTTGGGTAATTTCAGCACCCAATCCAGCGGTTTCAGCTTTGTGATCAAAGACGGCTCCTTGAATGGTATTGATATCCGATTTCAGAGCGATGTAACCCCATATAGCATCCCAAAGACCAGATCCTCTCAGGGGAATGATATAGTAACGCTTATTATCAACTTGTGCCTTGTAGAGTGGGAAACGTTGTTGCTTCAAAGGTTTCTTTATTTCGCTGTTCAGTTTGATCTTGAACGCATCTACAGAGTCGTCATTTTTACCGATATGGTCCAAGGCGAGAGTAACTTCTACATACTTTTTGTAAAGTGTTTCTGCTTTTTCTCTATCGGTTTCTATACCAATGGTAGAAAGAATATTCTGCATTTTCTCCTTGCGAACGTTGTCTGCCTGCAAGGATTTTAGTGAACTGGCAGTGAATGCGAGGGTAGAAGCAACCACAAAAACCATTATAGCGGCAAAAATAAATGTATAACCGTTGCTGTCTCTGTTCATATCTATGCGGTTTTAAGGGCAGAGGCCCATCGTTTTTTTCGTTTGTTGATATTTCCTTGAATGACATAGTGGTCTATGGTGGGAGCAAATACATTCATCAATAAAATGGCTAGCATCACTCCCTCGGGATAGGCAGGGTTAAATACTCTAATCAAAATACAAAACACACCCACGAGTATTCCATAAACCCATTTCCCTTTGTTGGTTTGAGCAGCGGAAACAGGATCAGTGGCCATAAAAACAACGCCAAAGGCAAAGCCTCCAACTACCAAATGATTAACCCAAGAAAAACTCATCAATGGATTGGCACCCCAGAGGTTGAACAATAAGCCTACAAAGGCTGCTCCTACAACACTTCCTATCATAATCCTCCAGCTTCCTATTCCTGTAGCAACTAAAATTATTGCACCTACCAAAACAAATAAAGCAGATGTTTCTGCAATCGATCCTGGGACAGCTCCTTGAAACATTTCAAAGAAACTGTAATTCACATTGCCCCCAGCAGCCAAAGTCCCCAAAATAGTTTCCCCGGAGATACCGTCTAAATTTGAAGCCTCTGAAACCCATACTTTGTTACCAGACATATAGGTCGGGTAGGCAAAAAAAGCAAATGCACGAGCTGTAAGGGCAGGATTCAAAATATTCATTCCCGTTCCCCCGAAAGCTTCCTTGGCAATCAAAACGGCAAAAGCTACAGATATGGCGACCATCCACAAGGGGATGTCAACCGGCATGATCATGGGTATCAACAGACCCGTGACCAAATATCCCTCGTTTACCTCGTGGCCGCGGTAGACTGCAAAAATAAATTCTATCGTAAGGCCAACTACATAGGATACAATGATCATGGGTACAATTTTCATGGATCCGTGAATGAAGGCATCTAAAAAGGTAAATGCTTCTCCAGTCTGAATGTAATATTGGTAGCCGGTGTTGTAAATTCCATAAATCAATGCTGGTACCAGTGCTATGATGACCGTGACCATGGTTCTTTTTAAATCGACAGCATCACGAATGTGCGCCCCTGTGTGGGTGGTGTGCTTTGGCACAAACAAAAAGGTGTCGAAAGCATTTATTGCAGGTGCGTATCTCTCCCATTTTTGTCCTTTTCCAAAAGGTTTTTTTAATCCATCTAATTTTTTCCTCAAAAAACTCATAATCAATTTTTTATCCTACTTCTTTTATCATTAATTCAATCCCTTCCTTGATGATTTCCTGTGCCTCAATTTTTGAGGTATTGGCATAATCGATCAATCCAAAATCCTCAGGTATTACCTCGTAAATTCCCAAGGCTTCCATTTTTTCAATATCTCCAGCCATGCACGCTTTGAGTAATTGCATGGGGAAAATGTCCATCGGAAAAACTTTTTCCATCTCACCAGTTACTACAAAAGCACGTTCTTCCCCATTCATATTGGTATTTACACTGTATCCTTTTTTATTAAATAACCACGATAGTGATGTTTTGGACAGGCTTGGGATGGCATTGTCAATAAAGGGCAACCAGCCAAACATACGGTATTGGTCTCCCTCGGGAATGATGGAGAGGAGATTATTGAAATAATCCAAGTGACCATCGGAAGACTCTGCAGTACCCGACAAAACATCTCCATTTACAAAACGGTTTTGAACAGTATTATCATATCCTGAAACGTCCGTTAAGGAAGAAAGTTCAGCGCCTATTGTTGTTTTTAGGTATTGGGGTTGCAAAACAGATTCTCCAGCAACTGCCACAGTCCGATGAGCACTGAATTTGCCTGAAGAAAATAGCATTCCTATATTGGCCACATCCTCGGGGCGTACTTCCCAAACTTTTTCACCCATGTTTATTGGATTGTGTTTGTGTATGTGCACACTCACGTTTCCTGCAGGATGAGGACCATTGATCGATAGAAATTCTACTCCCTTTATTTTTTCAAAAAAACCTGAGAAGCTATTGTCAATTGCGAGCTTAACCTGGTCGTCTGCCAAATGATTTAAAACATCTATTCCGTTCTGGAAGTCCTCTTTGTTATTTTTTAACAAAAAACCAAAGTCCACATCCAAGGGAGCGGAGGTATAAGAGGAAACATAGATGGATTTGGGTGTTATATCTGGATCCGCGAGAACGCCATATGGTCTCTGCCTAATAAAGGACCAAGCTCCGCTGTTGAGAAGAATTTCAGTTACCTTTTTTCGATCCAACGATTTTGTTAATGGAATTTTGTGCGCAATGGCCTCATTATTTTTTTGATCTATTACAATTTTTAATATTTTTCTTTTTGCTCCTCTAACGATTTCTTTTACCACACCAGATACAGGCGAAACAAAAATAATACGAGGGTCATTTTTAGAGAGGAAAACTGGGGCCCCTTTGGCTACATACTCCCCCTCTTTCACCATCATACGAGGAACAATACTAAAAAAGTTATCGGGTTTTAAAGCATAAGTTTTTGAAGGGGCAGCATCTGATAGAATTTTTTCAGCCTTACCTTTCAAATTGATCGATGCACCCTTGTGGATACGAATCCCTGTTGACATATATAGAAGTTAATAAAACCACACAAATTTACTAATTAAGACCCACCTTAAAAAATGAATAAATAGCAAAATATTATAATTTATATTAATTCTAAATAGTCGTTTAACTTTTCAAATTTCCCGCGTAAACCCACTCCCTCTAAATGCATTATAATTCCTAATTTAGTAGCATGTTTAAAAATTTCAGGGTTAAACAGTTTTTTTTATTGTGCAGTTTCACAACAATGCTATTTGCTCAAAACACATTAGAACATCCCGAGCCTGAATACATCAAAACATTAATTTTCAGTAAACCGGGGGAAACCCTCCAATTTCCATTGGTCCGATTGGATGAATTTTTTCAGCTCAAATTCGATGATTTGAATGCGGACGAAAGAAATTATTACTACAAAATAAAATATTTTAATCATGACTGGACCCCTTCAAATCTTTTTCAAAATGAATACATGCGCGGTTTTGACAACCTTAGGGTTGAGAATTATCAAACTTCTTTTAACACCCTTCAGCCCTACACACATTATCAATTGGAATTGCCCAATGATCAAACACAATTTCTGCTTTCCGGAAATTATATGATTGAAATTTACAACGAGGCAGATGAAATTGTTTTTTCTAGAAAATTTTTAATCTATGAAAACAGTTCTTCTGTAACGGCAGGAGTTTTCAGAACGCGAGCTCTGGAATATTACCAAACCCACCAAAGCGTTCAATTTTCAATCAATCCACCTGAAGGAGACTTTTTTAGAGATCCTGCAAATCAACTGCATGTAACCCTGCTGCAAAATGAACAATGGGCAACCGCCTTGGATGGTTTAAAACCACAGTACAATAATGTTGCTCGTCTTGAATACAGATACGATGCTGAAAGTCGGTTTGAAGGGGGAAATGAATTTCTTTTTTTTGATACCAAAAATATTCAGATAACAACAGCTAATGTGAGCTATGTAGAACTCAACCGATTGTATGAAACATATTTAACTCCTGATTTTTTTCGAAGAGGATACCCTTATAATTTTATACAAGATCTCAATGGAGATTTCAGAATAAGGACTCTTCAAGGGAGTGAAAATGGGGCTGTAGAAGCAGATTACAGCTGGGTACATTTTAGTTTATCCACTCCTATGCTGTTGAAAGATCAAGAGATATATGTTTATGGAAAGTTTAATAATTACCAATTAAATGAAGTAAACAAAATGTACTTCAACCCATCTTTAGAAATTTATGAGGGTGTAATCCTTCTAAAACAGGGGATTTATAATTATAAATTTGTTGCCAAAACCCCTTCCTCAGTTCTTCTTAATGCAGTAAGTGGGACCCACGCCTTAACAGAGAACCGTTATTTAATTTTGGTCTATTACAGGTATTTTGGTGACCAGCACGACAGTTTGATTGGATTCGCCAAAACCAGCTCTTTTGAAATCATAGACTAATAGTGGTTTATTTAGCACTGTTGTGTGTTTTCAACCGTTTTTTAATTATATTAGCTTAAGTAGTATAATTACTTTTCAATGATTCAACAGGTAACAAGGGGGATTAAAATTTCTGTGGTAACAGCTTTTGAGGGAAGTTTTATCAAAGACAATGTTTTGCTCTATGCTTTTACCTACAATATAGAGATTGAAAACCAAGGAAAAAGTTCTGTACAGCTGCTTACGCGACATTGGAAAATCAACGAAGCTCTAAATAAAACGCAATATGTAAATGGCGACGGAGTAGTCGGTAAAAAACCTGTAATTAATCCCGGTGAGATTCACAAATACAAATCGGGCTGTTTGATCTCTTCTGCTGTAGGAGCAATGAAAGGTGCATACATAATGATTGACTTTTCCTCAACCAAAAAATTCAATGTTGAAATCCCCCCGTTTAAATTATCAGCCCCATTTATCTTAAACTAATCTATGGGGTAGTAAACCAACTTTTTAGTGTCAAAAAATGATTCTTCAAAATACGAACTAAGCGGAGTAACCTTGGATTGCGGAAAGCCTTTTAGTTCAGATTTCAGGTCACCTCCTTTTAAGCATAACAATCCATTTTTTAGGCTGTGGCGGTGATCAGATGATATCTTATCTGCGGTCCAATGCACCAACGTTTTCATGGGTGCTACTGCCCTGCTGACAACAAAATCCACCTTTACATCAAGCTCCTCCATCCGGTGATGATAGGTATGAATATTTTTTATGTCAAGTTCTTTAATCACCGCATCGATCACCTTGATCTTTTTTTCAACACTATCCACCAAATGGAATGCTACTTCAGGAAAAAAAATGGCAAGGGGTACGCCTGGAAAACCTCCTCCAGTCCCTACATCAAGAAGCTTACTGTCGGGTTTTACAGTAAGAAATTTAGCTATGGACAATGAATGAATCACATGGTGTAGATAAAAATAATCCATGTCTTTTCTTGAAATAACATTAATGCGATCGTTCCAATATTTATATTGCTCAAACAATAATTCAAATTTATTTTTTTGGTTATTGCTGAGGTTGGGAAAGTAATTAAAAATGAAATCCAATGGAGTTTTTTCATAAAAGTAGAGAGAATGCTATAAAAATCAATATTTTTACGTCATAACAAAAACTAAAAATGAATCCAAAAATTACCCCGCGTTTTTCTAGAAAAGAATCCAAAGAATTTTTTAACACACTCAATAAAAGAGTCAACCAATATTTCAGAGAAAATAACATTGACAAAACAGGTAACTGGAAGCTGTATCTCAAAACAGTGGTCATGTTCATGCTACTGGTTACCCCTTTTGTATTGATACTCCTGTTAGATATCAGTGATTGGTACAAACTCCCTCTTGCAGTCCTTGTAGGTGTTGGATTGGCAGGAGTTGGTATGAATGTGATGCACGATGGGAATCATGGATCATTTTCCAAGTATCACTGGATTAACAAATTGATGGGAAGTAGTATTTATATTTTGGCTGGTAATGTATTTAACTGGAAAATACAGCACAATGTCTTGCACCATACTTACACAAATATCAAAGATCACGACGAGGATTTGGATGCCGGAGTAGTTTTGCGTTTTTCCAAACACGCCGATTGGCGACCTCACCACCGATTTCAGCACCTTTATTCTGTGTTGTTGTACGGATTATTAACCCTGAAATGGGCTATCGTAACCGATTTTATTCAATTGACGCGCTATCAGAAGAAAAATCTGTCCTATGCCAACAGTAAAAGTCATTCCGTCCAATGGGTAGGACTGATCATCTCCAAAATAGTCTATTTTTCTGTGTGGATTATATTGCCCATTTTCATTTTTCACTTTACCTGGTGGAAAGTAATGATTGGGTTTTTTGTGATGCATTACACTGCAGGTCTTATACTAAGCCTTGTTTTCCAACTGGCACATATCATTGGTGAGGCCGACATGCCTTTACCAGATTTAAACTCAGGTACCATGAAAAATTCCTGGGCGGTACATCAACTCAGAACTACTGTCAATTTCTCTACTAAGAATAGAATAGTCAATTGGTTTACAGGAGGATTAAATCATCAAATTGAACACCACATTTTCCCGCACATCTCTCACGTTCACTACACTAAAATATCCAGAATTGTAAAGAGAACAGCGCAAGAATTTAATTTGCCTTACAACGAATACAAGACCACGAGGAGTGCCATTTTTTCGCATTTTAAATTCTTAAAGCAAATGGGAATGCAACCTGTTTATATTCAATAATCTAAGTCTAAATATTAATGTTATCCAATAGAATCAACAGCCTACCAGGCTCTGCTACATTAGCTATGGCTGCCAAAGCGAGAGAACTTAAGAACAATGGTGTTGACATCATTGGCCTGAGCCTGGGAGAACCCGACTTCAACACCCCAGAATTTATTAAAGACGCTGCCATACAGGCTGTGAAAGACAACTACAGCTCTTATTCTCCCGTAGATGGTTATGCAGATCTTAAAGAGGCTATTTGTAAAAAGTTTATGAGAGACAATGGTCTGGATTACCAACCCTCACAAATTGTCGTTTCAACTGGCGCGAAACAATCTATAGCAAACGTTTGCATGGTATTGCTCGACCCCGGAGACGAAGTCCTGTTGCCTGCTCCCTATTGGGTGAGCTATTCTGCTATTGCAACTCTGGCAGAGGCAAAATCCATCATTATTCCCTCTTCTATAGAAACAAATTTTAAAATAACCCCTGAGCAACTGGAAAAGGCCATTACTCCCAAAACTAAATTGGTAATGTTCAATTCTCCCAACAACCCCAGTGGCATTATTTATACCGAAGAGGAATACATGGCACTGGGAGCTGTTTTGGAAAAATATCCTGACATTTATATTTTGTCTGACGAAATTTATGAGCACATCAATTACGGAACACCACATTTCAGTATTGCTTCCATTCCAGAATTGTACGACAGAACCATTACGGTAAACGGAGTGGCCAAAGCCTTTGCCATGACGGGCTGGAGAATTGGATATATTGGCGGGCCTGATTGGATTGCCAAGGCCTGTAATAAAATACAGGGTCAAATAACTTCAGGCGCCAACTGTATTGCACAACGTGCGACCATTGCTGCTGTTTCCGCTTCAACAGATCAAATTCAGTATATGGTTGACGAATTCAACAACAGAAGGAATTTAATATTAGGTTTATTGGCTGAAATTCAAGGCTTAAAGCTGAATGAGCCTCAAGGTGCTTTTTATGTGTTTCCGGATGTTTCTTATTATTTTGGAAAAACAATAAAAGGGAAAATCATTAAAAATGCCAATGACTTTGCCCTCTTACTTTTGGAAGAGGCAAATGTGGCCACCGTTACAGGAGAGGCGTTTGGAAATCCCGATTGTATTAGGATATCCTACGCCGCCTCAGAAGATGAAATTAAAACAGCGATTCAAAGAATCAAAAGTGCTTTGCTTTAATCTCAGTCCTATTGTTTCTATCCGTTGATTACTTTTTCTTGGTGATTGATTGATTCTTGGTGGATCGCTTTGAACACCCTTGTGATGAAATCCTCACTCAGTGATCTTAGATTGCCCTCCGCCTTCATGGTGTCTAAAATCTCATTCCATCTCTTGTTTTGAAGAACGGCGACATTATTATCCTTTTTTAGCTGACCAATAGACTCAGCAATTTTCATGCGTTTTCCCAATGTATCCAAAATTCCTTGATCACAAACATCAATTTGCTCTCTTAAAGTTTCCATTTCCATTTGGTATCCTTTTTCATCGGTGGTCTTTTTTCGGATTTTCAGATCATTCATGATTTCCACCAAACGGGTGGGTGTCACCTGCTGCTTTGCATCACTCCATGCTTTGTCAGGATCCGAATGTGTCTCTATCATCAAGCCATCAAAATTCAAATCCAATGCTCTTTGGCTCAAATCAAAAATAAGGTCTCTGCGCCCTGCTATGTGGGAGGGATCACATATTAAAGGAAGGTCTGGAAACTTATTTTGAAACTCCACGGCTATTTGCCACTCTGGATTATTGCGGTACTTGGATTTGTCATAGGTAGAAAATCCTCGGTGAATAACCCCCAATTTTTTTATGTCAGCAGTATAGAGTCTCTCCAGTCCACCCATCCACAAGGCCAAATCTGGGTTTACTGGATTTTTTACCAATACAATTTTATCGGTGCCCTGTAATGCATCTGCAATTTCTTGGACAATAAAAGGGCTAACCGTGGACCGGGCGCCAATCCACAAAATATCTATATCGGCCTCTAACGCCAGCTTTACGTGATCTTTATTGGCTACTTCTGTGGAAGTTAAGAGCCCTGTTTCTTCTTTTACCTTTTTGAGCCAGTTCAAACCAATTGCACCAACACCCTCGAACATCCCTGGACGGGTTCTTGGTTTCCATATCCCAGCCCTGTAGACGGTAACGTCGGTATCTTTGAGCTCATGGGCTATTTTTAAAACTTGTTCTTCGGTTTCTGCACTACAAGGTCCGGCGATCACCAAAGGGTGATCCAATCCGAAATCGTGCAACCAGTTACTCATTTCTTTACTATTTTCCATTTTCTTTATTGTTGGTGGTTTCTGAAATTCCCTCTAAAATCTGACGAATACCATTGATTTCCAATAGCTGTTCGTGTAATTCATCAAATTTTTCGGTTTCCAAAAGGGTTTTAAAATTATTTAAGTTATCAATATATTGAGATAGGGTATAACTAATATTATGTTTGTTCTGTTTAAAAATGGGTATCCACATATTGGGTGAGCTTTTTGCCAATCGGACGGTAGAAGAAAAACCACTACCCGCCATATCAAAAATGGTCGACTGATCTTTCTCCCTTTCCATAACAGTTTTACCCAACATGTAGGAGCTGATATGAGATAAATGTGAGACATAGGTGATGTGCTGATCGTGCTCTACAGGGTCCATCTCCCTTAGGTTCATCCCTATTTTCTTGAACCAATTTTGGGCCCATTCCACTAGATCTGGACGGGTTTTATGGGTTTCGCAAAGGATCTGAATTTTGTTTGTAAATAAATCAGGGAGCGCTGCTGCCGGTCCAGAGTATTCGGTTCCAGCCATAGGGTGGGTTGCCAAAAACTGACCTCTTTTGGAGTGCAGTGCCACCGCTTCACAAATCGCTCCTTTTGTAGAGCCAAAATCCATTATCAATGCATTGTCATTGATTTCATCCAGTAATTCAGAAAGCTTACTCAAAGCGGAATCCACTGGAATAGCGAGGAGTATCACATCCATTTGTTTGATCATTTTTTGCTCCAGTGGTTGATCGATTAATCCCAAGTCGATTGACTTCTTCAGGTTGGCCTCACTCCTGTTGCTCCCATACAGTTCAACGTCGGGAATGTGCTCCCGAGCCGACAAGGCCAGTGAACCTCCAATTAAACCAACTCCTATGATCCCTATTTTCATTTTTTTGAAATTCTTTCTATTGCTTTACTAATTTGTGCTGCATCGACACAAAGAGAAAAACGGATGTATCCCTCACCCTGGGTCCCAAAAATACTACCTGGTGTTATAAAGACATGGTGTTTATGTAAAATTTCATCGATGAATTCTACAGCGGTTTTTTGGGTATCTCTTAGTTTGGCCCAAACAAATAACCCACAGCTGTTTTGATCAAAATCGGTGTCCAAAAGGGCTGCCAAATCAAAAACCAACTTTCTCCTTTCAAGGTAGACCTCATTGAGTTGTTGAAACCAATTTTTTTGAGCGTTAAGGGCTGCAATAGCTCCCTTTTGAATTCCAAAAAACATTCCAGAATCCATATTGCTTTTGACTTTCAGTACGGCACTGATATTGTCTTTGTTTCCCAAAACCATTCCTACCCTCCAACCTGCCATATTGAATGACTTACTCAAAGAGTTTAACTCCATGGCGACGTCCATAGCACCTGGAACTGACAAAATACTTTGGGGCCTGTCGGTCAATACAAAACTGTAAGGGTTATCATTGATTAACAAAATTCCTTTTTCCCTGGCCCATGAGATCAATTTCAAAAAAGTAGCTGCTTCAGCAGTGGCACCAGTAGGCATGTGAGGATAATTAATCCACATGATTTTCACCCCCACTAAGTCAATTTGATCTAAAATCTCAAGATCGGGTTGCCAGTTATTAGTCGCTGATAAATCATAAAAAACGGACGTTGCCTCCAATAATTTTGTTACTGACTCGTAGGTGGGATAGCCTGGGTTGGGAATCAACACCTTATCTCCAGGATTTAAAAAAGCCATTGAGATGTGCATGATTCCTTCTTTGGATCCCATCAAAGGAAGTATTTCCGAGCTAGGATCCGCTGTTACCTGATAGTGTTTTAAATAAAAATCTGCAATCGCAGATCGTAACTCTGGAAGCCCTTGATAACTTTGATACTGGTGGACTTTGGGATGATTAAAACTATCTTTTAAGGCACTGACAACTTCCGGGTGGGCCGGTAAATCGGGACTACCGATCCCCATGTTGATGACCGGTTTTCCTGCTGCCACCATCGCCGCTACTTCTCTTAGTTTTTTTGAGAAATAGTATTCCTGAACTGAATTTAGTCTTCGTGCTGTCATAATTTTCCTGCTGGGTATTCGCCTAAAACTTTAAATGAGGCGGCCATAATCTCTAACAGTGATTTGGCTTTTTGGTAATCTAAAAGGGAGTCAAAGGTAACATCCACAAAAAAAGCATATTTCCCTGGAGTCTCAATCACTGGCAGAGATTGTATTTTGGTCAAGTTGAGGTTACAGTTACTGACTACGTTGAGTGCAGTAGCCAAACTACCTCTTTTGTGTTCCAAAACAAATTTCCATGCGGCCTTATTGACGTTGTTTTTATTATCCTCTTTTTTCTTCTGAAGAATGATAAACCGTGTAACATTGTTTTTTATGGTCTGAATTGAAGGGTTTAAAATTTCCAGCCCATATATTTCTGCTGCCCTAACACTGGCAATGGCAGCTTTAGACTTCAATTTTTGCGCACCTATTTTGTATGCCTCTTCTGCTGTGTCATGACTCTCCACCAACTTGATGTGGGGGTGTTTTCTAAAGAATTTTTTACATTGCAGCAGGGCCATTGGATGAGAATACACCTCTTCTATCTTTTGAATTTTTTGACCTGGCAATGCCATTAGGTTGTGTTCTATCCTGAGAAAATGCTCTCCTGTTATAACCAATTCGTATTGATCCAAGAGGGCATAATTGGGCAGAATGGATCCTGCTATAGAATTTTCTATTGCCATAACTCCAAGATCGCATTTTCCCGAATCAATTGATTGTGCAAGTCCATCAAAAGTGGAGCACTCCAACCGTTTTGGCGGGACAGAGAAGTACTGTTCCACAACCTGGTCGTGAAATGATCCTTTTATTCCTTGTATGGCTACTTTTTTAGGCATCGCTCAAAAAAAAAGTCCCGATAAATCAGGACTTTAGGTTTATACAAAATATTGTGTTATTACAAAGTCCTTATATCCAATGAATAGAAGTAGAAGTAAGAGTTGTAATAATTGTTTTTGTTCATTTTTATAATATTGGCACAAATGTATAATAGCTTTTTACAAAAACAAATCATTTTTTGTTTTTTTTGCACTTATTTAAAACCTGAAATCAGTGAAACAATTACCCCAACAGATTTTTTTATTTTAAGTAGGGTAAAAAAACCCCCTTTAACAAAGAAAACAATAACTTACCATTTCAATAGAAAACTAAAAAAATGTCAACAAAAAATGATAAGAAACCGATTCGGTGGGGTATTATTGGCTGCGGAGATGTGACCGAAGTAAAAAGCGGTCCAGCCTTTAACAAAACTGGGGGTTTTAAATTAAAGGCCGTGATGAGGAGAGATGAAGCAAAGGTTAAAGATTATGCAAAGAGGCATGGTGTAGACAAGCACTATACAGACGCGGATGCTTTGATCCATGACGAAGAAGTGGATGCAATATACATAGCCACACCCCCAGACAGTCATCTTAACTATGCTTTAAAAGTGGCCGAAGCAAATAAACCTTGCTGTATTGAAAAACCTATGGCCCCTTCTTATGCCGAGAGCCTTCAAATTACGGAAGCGTTTAAAAAACACAATACACCGCTTTTTGTTGCCTATTACAGAAGGTCTTTACCCCGTTTTGTCCAAGTTAAAAAATGGTTAGAAGCTAAAGAAATTGGGACTGTCCGACATATTAATTGGCACTTAAGTCAACCTGCCAGCCCTACAGATCTCTCAAAAAATTATAATTGGCGAACGGATTCACGGGTCGCTCCAGGTGGATATTTTGACGACTTGGCCAGTCACGGGCTTGATCTGTTTACTTATTATTTAGGTGAGATAGAAAATGCTAAAGGCATCAGTCTAAACCAGCAAGGGCTTTACGATGCAAAAGATGCTGTATCCGCCAGTTGGTTGCATAAAGGAGGGATCACTGGAATGGGGGTCTGGAATTTTGGAATAGAGTCCATGGATCGGGTAGAAATTTTTGGGAACCAAGGAAAAATTATTTTTTCTGTTTTTGAGGAACGCTCTGTACAGCTTTTTAAGGAGGGGGAAAAGATAGAAGAATTGTTAATAGACCACCCCAAGCACGTTCAATTTCATCATCTAGAAAACATCCAAAAACAGCTTTTGGGTGCCGGATACCTCCACCCTTCTCCGGGTGAGACAGCCTTGCACACCAGTTGGGTAATGGACAATATTCTCGGAGTAATGTTTTAAATACCGTGAATTTATATTTTCAATTCACATTCAAAATTATATCCGTCTAACTTTGAATAATACTAAAGCATTGACACTTTAAAATAATCCAACATTGAGCATTCGTATCCAAAATATCAGTAAAAGCTATGGTAGTACACTTGCCTTAAATAAGGTTTCTATGAGTTTTAGTAATAAGGGGGTTATTGGTCTTTTGGGACCCAACGGGGCTGGGAAAACAACCCTCATGAAAATACTTACTGGCTATTTGAGCCAGTGGGAAGGAACAATACATATTGGTGATGAAGATTTAAAGCTCGCTTCAAAATTAATCCAGCGGCAAGTGGGCTATCTCCCTGAAAATAATCCGCTGTACCCAGAGATGTATGTCAAAGAATACCTGAGTTATGTTAGTGATCTGTATGCCTTAAAAAAAGCACCCATAGAACAAGTTATTGAGAGAACTGGACTCAAGGATCATGCCCATAAAAAAATTGAGTTTTTGTCCAAAGGATTCCGTCAAAGGGTTGGGTTGGCTGCTGCACTGATCCACGATCCTCAATATATCATTCTCGATGAGCCTACAGCGGGACTCGACCCCAACCAAGTGATAGAAATCAGAAAGCTAATACAGACTTTGGGAAAGGAAAAGTTGGTTTTACTTTCCACCCACATATTGCAAGAAGTTGAAGCCGTAGCCGACCGAGTGGTTATCCTCAATCGTGGAAGTGTGGTTTTAAATGAAGCCGTTGAGGCTCTTAAAAAAGACGACGAACAGGTGGTCGCCGTAAGTTTTGATTATCGTGTTGAAAGTGTTGCGCTTCAAAAAATCCCCTATGTAAAAACAGTAGTAAACACCTCTAATTTCGACTATGAATTGACTTTTGATCAAGATAAAGACATGCGTCCAGCTGTTTTTGATTTTGCCCACGATAATGGTCTAAAGATTTTATCTCTTCAGCAAAAAATAAAAGGCTTAGAAAAAAGATTCAACTCACTTACCCAAAGGGATTAAAAAATACTTAGGCAATTTTTTTTACGTTTTTAGATTTTCCCGTGCTCTAGTAGTGTAAGAAGGCCACTCCATGTTTCTTGAGTTCTTTACTCTGCTCGATACACCTTTCGATGCCTATTTCAGAAATCGCCAAATTATCGCTCGCTTTTTGAACCTCCTCAAGCTTATTGGCACTAAAATAGGTGGTTTCAATATTCCATTTTGGAAAATTTTTTTTAAAAAGTACGTTTGTGAATCCAAAAACAGACCTCACTTAAACAATGTGATCTTCACTGCTGAGTAATCCATCAATACTGGTATAAACAGCCGCCATACCCGAAGCAAAAGCAACCCCGTCCTATGCGCCCTTCAAAACGTACATCTAATACACTAATTCTTGGGTATTGGTGTTAGAGAATCGGCTTTATATATTGTGATCAATTTCATCAGCAAAGGAGGCTCTGAGCTCCTCTGGATCGTCAAACACAAAACTTGAAGTCTGGTAGAGCGGGGAGGAATGCTCCGCAAAAGCAGAACGGTCCATCTATGTTCGTATGGCCTTAGTCTCAAAATGTTTTTTCATATTTCGTTTCCATTTAAAAAAATTGAACGAAAAATTTGCGATGAGTATTCCAATTTTTTTGCAACTGAACAATACTTTTCCAGAGAGATTCTCGGCTCTTTTAGCTTTTTCGGGCGGTAATTCCCCCCCCTAAATTTACCACTAAATCTATTTTATGGAACAGGGAAATTGTTTGATCGGGCATTAGTTGCCCCTATACTTCAACCCTGAGGTCCTTGGGATTAATTTTCTGTTTTTTTAGAATGGCAATTATGTCTATAATGCTGCATCCGGCAAGGCCCATAAGAAGTAGTTACATGGGACTGACCAACGCTACTTTTCCTTCCTTTTTAAAAATGTTGTCTAATTCAACCTTTTGACCATTTTGATTTTTGACCTCAAAAAGATAATCTTGATTTACTCTATTTAGACTTATTTCATGCTGGTTTGGAGCAATTATTGTTTATTTAAAAATACCACCTAGAATTTTGGACACTTCAGCGTTTTCAATTAAAAAGGCATCGTGTCCGTGAATGGATTTTATTTCATGATAAAAAATATTCTTTTTAATTTTTCTACATCTCTCAAAAGTTTTCTTATCTTCAGCTGCAGTAAAAAAAAGATCACTGTCAATGGCTATAATGTGAATATTCGATGAAATACTTTCAAGTATTTGTTCAAAAGATTCTCCATTTCTCGTAATAGAAATTGAAGCCAAAAAAAAATTCATGGCTTTGTAAGCATCTAAGAAAAACCTGGATTTAAGTTTATCTCCATGATGTAGCAGCCAGCTCTCGACATTATAAATATTTTTTTCTTTGTTGATTGTTCTACCAAATCGCGCAATAAATGAGGCTGGAGTTCTGTAGGTGATCATGGCATGTATTCGAGCGTCTTTTAAAGGCTCACTGGAATTTTCTAAAAGTCTTTTTTGTAAAAAAGTATTTGCAATGATCCAATCAGAAGCCTTCCAATCTGCAGCTACAGGAATTAGATTCTCAGTCAACTTGGGGTACAGGGCTGCCATCTCCCAGGCAATTCCACCTCCAATCGATCCCCCAACAATGGCAAATAATTTCGAAATACCCAATTGCTTAAGACTCTTATAAAAAATTTCTGCAATGTCTCCTGTATGAAAATCTTCGTAATTTTTTAGAAAGTTATCATTAACGCCATTTCCTGGGATATTAAAAGCAATAATGGCATAGTGGTTGCTGTCAATGGTGCAACCTGGCCCGACAATTTCACTCCACCATCCCTCGGAACCGGTGACATTGGCATCACCGGTTAGGGAATGATTAATGAGAACTACAGGAGCAAGATCTAAAGCTTGTCCAAATTGCTGATAGTGCAAATCGATTTGCTTATAAACTGCTCCAGCGTCGGTGGTGAAATTCTCAATAGAAATTGTTTTGACCACTGCCATGAAATATTAAATAGACTTTAGCGCCTGATCTAAATCAATTTTCAAATCATCTATGTTTTCAATACCAACAGACAATCTAACCAACTCAGCGGAAACACCAGTACTTTTTTGTTCCTCCTGGTTGAGTTGCGAATGTGTTGTACTCGATGGATGGATGATCAATGATTTGGTATCACCAATATTGGCCAATAATGAAAAAATCTGTGTGGTCTCAGTAACTTTTTTGGCAGCTTCAAAGCCTTTTTTCAATCCAAAAGTTACAATTCCACTATTTCCTTTTGCCAGATACTCTCGTGCTAATTTTGCGTATTTGGAAGATGCTAAGCCCGGATAATTCACCCAGCTCACTTCGTCTCTGGCCTCTAGCCATTGCGCGAGCTCAAGTGCATTTTCAGAATGCTTTTTCATTCTTACCTCAAGGGTTTCCATTCCTTGAATGACTTGAAAGCTATTCAATGGGCTGGGAGCACTCCCTAAATCTCTGAGTCCCTCTACCCGTACCCTTGCAATAAAAGCGATTGGGCCCAGTGCATCGTGATACTTTAATCCGTGATAGGAAGGTGAAGGCTCTGTAAATTCCGGGAAATTCCCATTAGAATAATCAAATGTACCTGCATCGATGATGACACCGCCAATGGTGGTTCCGTTTCCGGTGATATATTTGGTCAAAGAGTGAATAACAATATTTGCTCCGTGTTCAATTGGATTTAATAAAGCAGGGGTAGCGATGGTGTTATCAACAATCAAAGGGACCTTAGCGGCTTTTGCTTTTGTGCTGATTGATTTTAAATCCAATACATCTAATTTGGGATTACCCAATGACTCGACAAAAAATGCTCTGGTATTGGGTTGAACTGCCTTACTGAAATTTTCAACATCATCTGGATCAACAAATGTGGTGGTGATTCCAAATCGTGGCAGGGTGTTGTTTAGCATATTAAAAGTACCCCCGTAAAGACTGTTTGACGCTACAATATGATCTCCAGATTTCAATAGGGTCATAAATGTTGTTGCAATGGCAGCTGTACCAGAGGCAGTGGCTACTGCTGCAACCCCTCCTTCAATGGCAGCCAACCGCTGCTCGAGAATGTCATTTGTGGGGTTGTTCAATCGTGTGTATATGTAGCCTGCTTCAGACAACGAAAACAGGTTCGCTGCATGATCAGCGTCATTAAATACATACGATGATGTTTGATAAATTGGGACCGCTCGGGTTCCTTGTGTTTGTTTCACGTCATGCCCTGCATGAAGTGCGTTGGTTGCTAATTGAAAACTCATAATTTAAAGGATTTTTTGATTTGATTTAAATAGTCTAATTTTTCCCATGTGAAGAGTTCTACTTCCGTCTCTACTCTTCCGCTGTATGGGGATTGAAAGATTTTTTTAATTTTTATGGGTTGTCTTCCCATATGGCCGTAGGCGGCAGTTTCAAGGTAGATGGGGTTTCTAAGTTTAAGTCGCTTTTCGATGGCATAAGGTCTGAGATCGAAAATGTTACTGACTTTAGCTGCAATTTCAGCATCTGATAGTGATACATTGGCGGTATTGTAGGTATTGATATTGATAGAGGTTGGCTCAATCACCCCTATGGCATAGCTCAATTGTACTAATAGTTCTTTGGCTACACCGGCAGCAACAAGATTTTTAGCAATATGTCTTGCAGCATAAGCAGCACTGCGATCTACTTTACTGGGATCTTTTCCACTAAAGGCTCCGCCTCCATGAGCGCCTTTACCGCCATAAGTATCTACAATGATTTTTCTGCCTGTTAGACCCGTGTCCCCGTGGGGGCCTCCAATCACGAACTTTCCAGTTGGATTGATATGATAGGTGATATTGTCATCAAATAGCTTTTGAATGTGGCTGGGTTCTTTTTCAATTACCCTTTTGACAACAATGTTGATCAAATCACTCTTGATTTTCTCCAACATGGCATCATCATCCTCCAAAAAAGGATCATGTTGGGTAGAAACCACTATGGTATCAATTCTTATGGGCTCACCCGAATCGCTGTACTGAATAGTAACCTGAGATTTAGCATCGGGTCGTAGGTAGATTATTTCACTGTTTTCTCTACGAACCACAGCTAACTCAATTAATATTTTGTGCGATAAATCCAAAGTTAAAGGAATGAAATTGTCCGTTTCATCGCTTGCATATCCAAACATAATTCCTTGATCACCAGCACCCTGATTTTCTTTTTCGGCTCTGTCCACTCCGCGATTGATGTCTTGCGACTGCTCGTGAATCAATGAAATCACCCCACACGAATTTCCACTGAATTGATACTCATCTTTGGTGTAACCAATCTTGTTGATGGTTTCTCGTGCTATGTGCTGTACGTCTAAGTAAGTGTTGCTTTTTACCTCACCTGCAAGAATCGCTTGACCTGTTGTGACCAAAGTCTCACAAGCCACTTTACTGTCCGGATCAAATGCGATGAAATTATCTAGAAGTGCATCACTGATTTGGTCAGACACTTTATCGGGGTGTCCTTCACTAACGGATTCTGATGTAAAAAAGAATGACATATTTTGCTTTATTTTTCGGGGAGGATTCGACAAGATATGTCTTAAAGCAAAACTGCTTTAGCATTTTTTTATGAGGTTGCAATCAGTCAAATCCTTCCTCGTTTCGTTTGCAAATATATACAAAATTTATAAAATCATAATTTTTTATTGTATCATTTAAAAATTTTAAAAATCATTTCGAATTTGACCTCTCAAAAACAAAAAGTAGCTATATTAACACAAGTAAATAAAAATATGTATTTCGCAATTGCTGGAAATATTGGTGCAGGAAAGACCAGTTTGGCCAAATTACTCTCTGAGCATTATGGATGGGAAGCCCATTTTGAGGATGTAATTGACAACCCCTATTTAGATGATTTTTACAATCATATGGAACGGTGGTCATTTAATTTACAGGTCTATTTTCTGAACAGCAGGTTTCGACAGCTTGAAACTTTTAAAAGCAGCGATAATAGCTTCATCCAAGATCGAACAATATATGAGGATGCGAATATTTTTGCCCCTAATTTGCATGCGATGGGGCTGATGAATCAGCGGGATTTCAATAATTATCAATCTCTTTTTTCGCTGATGGAATCCATGGTTAAGGGGCCAGACATGCTCATCTATTTAAGAAGTAGCATTCCCAATTTGGTTAGTAAAATCCACAAAAGGGGAAGGGAGTACGAAAATTCAATTAGTATAGAATATTTGAGCCGCCTTAATGAAAGGTATGAGGCTTGGATATCTTCCTACGATAAGGGAAAAGTCTTGATTGTAGACGTCGATGAAATCGATTTTGTCGAAAACAAAGAAGATTTAGGGAAAATCATTGAAAAAATTGACGCTGAGCTAAACGGTCTGTTTTGATTAACCTATTTTTCTCTATTTTTTAACATTTTTTGAGGACGTATAGACTTTTTATTCTTTTTTTATTCTAAATGGTTTTCCTATTTTTGATGCCATTTAAAAACCAACATCACATGACGATTATAATTGATTTTTTACCTGCTTTTGGACTTGTAGGATTATTGTTTGTCTTTATTAAAAACAATTGGATTACAAAACAAGAAGTTGGAAATGAAAAAATGGCGAAAATTGCTCACAATATTTCCAAAGGTGCCATGTCATTTTTAAAAGCTGAATATAAGATTCTCTCCATATTCGTAATTTGTTTAACGATACTCCTCTACATAAAAGGGAGCAATGAAGAAGGTTCTGATGGCATGGTTGCCTTATCTTTTGTGGTTGGAGCGGTTTGCTCAGCAATGGCAGGATTTATAGGAATGCGTGTTGCCACAAAAGCCAATGTAAGAACTACCAATGCTGCTCGTAATTCTCTTGGAAAAGCCCTTGAGGTCGCTTTTACAGGAGGGTCAGTAATGGGTCTTGGTGTGGTTGGTTTGGGAGTTTTAGGGCTCAGCGGACTGTTTGCCCTCTATCAAACTATTTGGCCTGGAGCTGAAAATTTAACAACTGTTCTCAATGTTATGACCGGTTTTTCCATGGGGGCTTCCTCCATAGCACTCTTCGCCCGTGTGGGGGGTGGAATATACACCAAAGCTGCCGATGTTGGAGCTGATTTGGTTGGAAAAGTTGAAGCGGGAATTCCAGAAGATCACCCCCTAAATCCAGCGACTATTGCTGACAATGTTGGTGACAATGTTGGAGACGTAGCCGGAATGGGAGCTGATTTATTTGAATCTTACGTGGGTTCAATTATCGGCACCATGGTACTGGGTGCTTTTATTATTACACCAGAATATGGTGGACTGGGAGCTGTTTATTTACCCTTAGTTTTGGCAGCAATCGGTATAATTGTATCTATAATCGGGACCTTTTTTGTGAAAGTGAAAGAAGGAGGTAACCCACAGACTGCCCTAAATGTTGGAGAATTTGGATCTGCTGGGTTAATGGTAATCGTCTCCTACTTTGTAATCAATGTAATGATACCAGAGTCAACTCAAGGACTTCCCTCTGGAGCAATGGGTGTATTTCTCGCTACTCTTTCAGGACTCGTCGCTGGACTGGGAGTTGGAAAAATTACGGAATACTACACAGGAACGGGTACCAAACCAGTATCCAGTATTGTTCGACAATCAGACACAGGCGCTGCTACAAATATTATTGCTGGTTTGGGTGTAGGTATGATGTCTACTATGGTTCCTATTTTGTTGATAGCTGCTGCCATATTGGTATCTCATCATTATGCTGGTTTATACGGTATAGCAATTGCTGCCGTTGGGATGCTGGCCAACACTGGGATTCAATTGGCCGTAGATGCCTACGGACCCATTTCAGATAATGCTGGAGGTATTGCTGAAATGGCAGAATTACCGGCAGAGGTAAGAGAGCGCACAGATAAATTAGATGCTGTCGGAAACACCACCGCAGCTATTGGAAAAGGATTTGCCATTGCATCGGCGGCCTTAACTGCACTGGCGTTGTTCTCTGCTTTTATGCAGGTCGCAAACGTAACCGCAATCGATGTTTCTAAACCCAAAGTAATGGCTGGTCTTCTTGTTGGGGGGATGTTGCCTTTTGTTTTTTCAGCATTATCAATGAATGCCGTTGGACGAGCGGCCATGTCCATGATTGAAGAGGTAAGAAGGCAATTCAAGGACATCCCTGAACTAAAAGCCGCTTTAGAAATCATGCGTAAATACGACGCCGATATTTCTAAAGCCAATAAAAAAGACCGTTCGATTTTTGATGCAGCCGACGGTAAAGCGGATTATGAAAAATGTGTTGAAATCTCAACCAAAGCCTCTATTAAAGAAATGGTTGCCCCAGGTTTACTTGCGATTTTAGTTCCCGTAGCAGTAGGGCTTATTGGTGGAGCAGAAATGCTGGGGGGTCTTCTGGCTGGTGTCACCACTTGCGGTATTTTGATGGCAATTTTCCAATCCAATGCAGGAGGAGCATGGGACAACGCCAAGAAAATGATAGAATCCGACGGAAGAAAAGGATCAGATGCTCACAAAGCAGCCATAGTTGGCGATACAGTTGGTGATCCTTTTAAAGATACCTCAGGCCCTTCATTAAATATTCTACTGAAATTAATGTCTGTAGTTGCTTTAGTTATAGCGCCAACAGTGGCCATTGAAGATAGTTCCATGGTTGACCAAACGGATCAATCCAAAAAGATCATAAATTTTGTTGAACTTAAAGAAGATATAGCAGTTGCTGGAAGTGATTATATCGTCGATGACTCGAATAAATAAGTATTAAAGCTTGTCTTACAATCAGCAGAGTTTACTGATTTACATACATAACTTTTTTCACGGCTTTAACAATATCTTCGCTATTGGGAAGCCACTCTGCTAATAAAACAGGTGAATATGGTGCTGGAGTGTCTGCAGTGTTGATCTTTTCGATAGGCGCATCCAAATGGTCGAATATTTGATTTTGAACTTGATAGGTTATGTCTGTAGATATATTTCCAAAAGGCCATGATTCCTCCAATATAACCAAACGATTGGTTTTTTTAACCGATGAAAAAATAGTCTCATAGTCCATAGGACGAATCGTTCTCAAGTCAATAATCTCGCATTCAATTCCTTCTTTTGAAAGTGACTCTGCTGCAGCATAGGCAGCCTTGATTATTTTCCCAAAGGATACGACAGTAACATCACTTCCTGCTCTTTTGACATCTGCTACACCAATGGGTAAAGTATATTCTCCATCGGGTACCTCACCCTTATCACCATACATTTGTTCTGACTCCATAAAAATCACAGGATCATTATCTCTGATGGCTGATTTTAGAAGTCCCTTGGCATCATAGGGGTTGGAGGGAACAATCACTTTTAGGCCAGGGCAATTGGCATACCAGCTTTCAAAAGCTTGGGAATGAGTGGCGGCCAACTGGCCAGCAGAAGCTGTGGGCCCTCTGAATACAATGGGGCAAGGGAACTGCCCTCCTGACATCTGTCTAATTTTAGCAGCATTGTTGATAATCTGATCTATACCCACCAGCGCAAAATTAAAAGTCATGAATTCTATAATCGGGCGATTACCCGTCATGGTAGAACCTACACCAATTCCTGAAAAACCGAGTTCTGAAATGGGCGTATCTATAACACGCTTTTCTCCAAATTCATCAAGCATTCCTTTAGAGGCCTTATAAGCTCCATTGTATTCGGCTACCTCTTCACCCATCAAATAAATGGTTTCATCTCTTCGCATTTCCTCCGACATGGCCTCACAAATGGCTTCTCTGAACTGAATCGTTTTCATTAATTTTTTATTTAGTGATGCAAATTTAATTAAATGCTAAATGATTAATGGAGATATAAACCATAATTTTGCTAAAAAGGCAATACAAAAAGGGATGTTTTTCCAATGAATTACCCCTCAAATTTATTAATTTGGTTATAGGATTTATGAAATTAATTCAATTAGACATAAAGGGGATTTCTTACAGCGAAACGCAAACGGGTGCTTATGCGCTTATTTTAAGTGAGGTAGACGGAAACAGAAGTCTCCCCATAATCATTGGAGGATTTGAGGCACAGTCTATCGCCATTGCTTTGGAAAAAGAATTGAAACCAAAACGGCCCCTCACACACGATCTATTTAAAAATTTTGCTGACCGGTTTAACATATTTGTAAAGCAGGTAATCATTCACAAGCTGGTTGACGGCGTATTTTATTCCAGCTTGATTTGCGAGCGGGACAAGATTGAGGAGATTATCGATGCAAGAACTTCCGATGCCATAGCATTGGCATTAAGGTATGGCGCGCCCATTTTCATTTATGACTCGATTCTCAAACAGGCAGGTTTTGATGAAAGTAGCATGAAAGAAGATAGTAAAAATAAGGGAAGCGAAGATTGGATTCAAAATTTTGTAAAAGAACAGAGTAAACAAAAAGCCATTCCTGACAATTTAAAAAAACTATCTACCCCCAAGCTAAAGTCACTTCTCGATAAATTTGTTAATCTCGAAGACTATGAAAAAGCGGTTAAAATAAGGGACGAAATTTCCAAGAGGGAATCAAAAAAGTAACTGTTAATTTTTTTTTGAAAACTAATTTTTATTTAACCGCTTGGCTTTGCACCATGATTTATTTTTGAATTAAATATTTACAATTCTAATGGAGCAATATTTAGATCTGATTCGACATATTCAAGACAATGGAGTAAGTAAAACTGACCGAACCGGTACAGGTACAAAAAGTGTTTTTGGCTATCAAATGAGATTTGACTTGGCGGAAGGTTTTCCTTTGGTTACAACCAAAAAAATTCATTTTAAGTCAGTTATTCACGAGTTGTTGTGGTTTTTGAAAGGGGATACAAACATCAATTATCTAAAAGAAAATGGAGTCAGAATATGGGATGAATGGGCAGATAAAAATGGGAATTTAGGCCCTGTTTATGGGCACCAATGGAGAAATTGGAATGATGAAGGGATTGATCAAATAAAAAACACAATTGACACCCTAAAAAACAACCCCGACAGCAGAAGAATTCTGGTTTCTGCATGGAACCCAACTGTGATGCCTGACACCACCATCTCTTTTTCGGATAACGTGGCCAACAACAAAGCTGCTTTACCCCCTTGTCACGCTTTTTTTCAATTTTATGTGGCCGACAAAAAACTCTCTTGTCAACTGTATCAAAGAAGTGCAGATCTTTTTCTTGGTGTTCCTTTTAATATTGCCTCTTATGCATTACTAAGCTTGATGGTAGCCCAAGTATGCGACCTCGGGCCTGGAACTTTTGTCCACACTTTCGGAGATGTTCATATTTACTCCAATCACCAAGAGCAAATTGAGGAGCAACTCAGCAGAAAACCAAAACCATTACCAAAAATGGTCTTAAACCCCAAAGTAAAAGATATTTTTGATTTCAAATACGATGATTTCACCCTAAACGGTTACGATCCACATCCGCTAATTCGTGGGAAAGTGGCGGTTTAATTATTGCTGAGGTTCTTTTTTCAGAATATTTAGTAGCTGCTCTATTTCTTCAATAGAATTGTAAAAGTGGAGTGAAAATCGCAAATATTTACCGCGAATAGAAGCCCTGACATTACTATCCTTCAGTCTATTGTACAATCCCTTGGAGGCAGGTATGCTAACGATAGAACTGTGTTGACTTCTTTCGTAAAATTCAGGACTGTTGCCCATCAGATGCAGTTCTTTTTTAAGGGTAGCCGCCAACATTTTATTTCTTTCTACCAGTTGCTTATAATCATTAGAAATCAAATAATTCATCGCAAAAACCAATGAAGCTGCCCCCAATATATTAAAGTGCCCAGCAAAAACCCTTTGATAAAAATCATCGCGGTTTATTATAGCCATTTCAAAAAATAGATCGGAGAGCGCTACGAATCCATTTCCAAAACCCGCCAGCAACCATTTATAACCACTGCATACCACAGCATCAAAAGGGGAATCATTAAAATTAAAATAATCCGTACCGATAAACTGTGTGGCATCGCCAACGATTAGCAACTGAGGATATTTATCTCTAAGGTTTTGTAAAAAATAGAAATCTATTTTTAATCCATTGGTGTATTGAACAATGCTGATGATCAGTGCATCAAAAGATTGATTGGCCAAAGCATTTTCAATACGCTGTTCCAAATTTTCCGCTATGGTGAGCTGAAAAAAATTAAAATCTCTTTCATTGATGGCATCTACAAGCGAGTGGTAATCTTCGTTGATACACAATATATTACTCCCTTTTTTAAGACCATCCAATACGTATCTAATACCTACTGAAAAATTAGATACAAAAAAAGTATGCTGCTCGTTTGAACCTATAAACTGGGCTATAGTCGAATGGGTTTCGTCCAGCCGGTCATAAGCATTGATTTTGTACTGATCCCCGTCATTTAAGTAATTTTTCTCAAATTCAGTTCTAAATTGGTACAAGGATTGAGACATTAACCCAACATAGGCAGTATTGAAATAAGAACATGATTTCAGGGCTGGGAAATCGTTTACGAGGGTCATAAATAAATTAGAAAACGTACATTTACATCAAAATTAGTCTATTTAAATATATTTTGACTTTAATTTCAATTATAATTCCAAAAGCAAGTTTCGCGTTATTTTCAAGTCCACGAATTCAGTGGAAAAACAAATCAATTTAATAATTTAATGCCAAAGACCCTCGGACAAATCAAGTATGAGTAAAAAACCAAAGCTGACCCTTATCGCTGCGATTGATGAAAATCGCGTTCTTGGAAAAGACAATCAATTGATCTGGCATTTGCCTGAAGATTTGAAGCGTTTTAAACGATTAACGACAGGTCATGCCATCATTATGGGAAGGAAAACTTTTGAATCGTTACCCAAAGCCTTGCCCAATCGGCACAATATTGTGATCACCAGAAACCATGAATTCAACCAGGAGGGAGTAACTGTTTGTCACTGCCTTCAAGAAGCTATTGAGCAAACTGGCGATGACGAACAACCCTTTATCATAGGAGGGGGTCAGATATATGAACAAGCACTGGGTATGGCAACGGTAATTGAACTTACAAAAATTCACGCTCAATTTGAGGGGGATGTTTTTTTCCCAAGGATCAATCCCTTGGAATGGAAAATTGAAAAAGAAGAGTTTATTGAAAACAAGGAATTCGACTATTCCTTTATTACCTATTCAAAAAAATAAATTACATATGAAGGCATATGTATTTCCAGGTCAAGGTTCTCAATTTGTAGGCATGGGAAAAGATCTGTTTGATAGATATGAAGAAACAAAAAAAATATTTAAAACTTCTGATAAAATTTTAGGATTTAAAATTTCAGAAATTCTTTTGAAAGGAAGCAAAGAAGCCCTCCAGCAAACCCGTGTTACCCAACCGGCAATCTACATTCATTCTGTGATTAGTGCTATGATGATTGAGGATCAACAGAAACCTGATGCGGTTGCGGGCCACTCTTTGGGTGAGTTCTCAGCATTGACCGCTGCAGGAATCATTGATTTTGCTTCAGGTCTTCAGCTGGTATCACAAAGGGCTGAAGCAATGCAAAAAGCGTGTAACCTTAGTGAAGGAAGTATGGCTGCAGTTTTAGGCCTCGAGGATGAACAGGTAGAAACCGTCTGTAAAAAAATTATGGGTACAGTCGTTGCTGCCAATTACAATTGTCCAGGTCAATTGGTAATTTCCGGTACCAAAGAATCGATAGCTCTGGCCTGCGAGGCACTAAAAGCCGAGGGCGCAAGAAGGGCTTTAATTTTGCCCGTTGGAGGCGCATTCCACTCCCCCCTTATGGAACCTGCAAGAGAGGAATTGGCCAATGCCATAAACAATACAAAATTTACAAAACCCGTGTGCCCTATATACCAAAATACAGTTGCAAAACCAGTAACAGATCCCGATGAAATTCAGAAAAATTTGATTGATCAGTTGACCGCCCCTGTAAAATGGACCCAATCTGTAAATGCAATGAAAATCGACGGGATATCGGATTTTATTGAAGTAGGGCCAGGCAAAGTACTCCAAGGACTGATCAAGAAAATTTACTCAGAAGCAATCACCTCGTCTTCAAACGGCTAATATTTAGTCCAAAAATTCTTTGACAGTGTCGGTGATAAAATCGATTTGGTCATCTGCTAATTCTGTGTGCATTGGTAGAGAAATTACTTGTTGAACAACTTTATTAGTTACTTTAAAATAGGACTCTTTATATCTATCACTTTTATAAGCTTTTTGAAGATGTAATGGAACTGGATAGTAAATGCCAAATGGAATATCTCTTTCATTCAAATATTTAGCAAGTTTATCTCTTTTACCATTTAAAATTCTCAAAGTATACTGATGAAAAACATGAGAGTCATATTCTCCTGTACTAAATGGAGTTAAGATATAAGAATGATTCTTTAATCGCTCAGTATATTTAGATGCTGCATCATTTCGGCTCTTATTGTAATCATCCAAATAATTTAATTTTATATCTAAAATAGATGCTTGTATTGAATCCAGTCGAGAGTTAACCCCAACAAGGTCATGATAGTATCTCTTGTACATCCCATGGTTTACGATGCCCCTTAAAGTATTTGCTAGATCATCATCCTCTGTAAATATTGCACCTCCGTCACCATAAGCTCCTAAATTTTTTGAGGGGAAAAAAGAGGTTGTACCAATATGACCTATAGTTCCGGCTTTCTTTTTTAACCCATCTTTATATGTATAGTTTGCACCTAGTGACTGTGCATTATCTTCAATAACATATAATTTATTTTCTTTAGCAATATTTATAATTTCAGACATAAAGGCTGGCTGGCCAAACAAATGTACTGGTATGATCGCTTTAGTTTTTTTCGTAATGGCTCTTTCTATGGCTGATATATCTATATTGAAACTTTCAATATCAATATCCACTAAAACAGGAGTTAGCCCTAAAAGTAAAATAACCTCTACTGTTGAGGCATAAGTAAAATTCGGAGTAATTACCTCGTCTCCTGGTTTGAGTCCAATTGCCATTAGTGCAATTTGCAATGCATCAGTCCCATTTGCACAAGGAATAACATGCTTCACATTTAGGTAACTCTCCAAATGCTTTTGGAAGTTTTTTACTTGTGGACCATTAATAAAATTAGTAGAATAAATTGTTTTTAAAACAGAATCATTTACTTGATTCTCAATCTTTCTATATTGACCTTTGAGGTCAACCATTTCGATTTTCTCCATAATTTATATTACACTGTAAAATTAAAAAAATGAATCTTCTTTACACAATTGATATTAAAAACTATTTTTGATCAGATGTTGTTTCGTTTTACATACAATCTCGTAATGAATCTCTCATATCCTTTATTAAGGATTATAGGTATCTTATCTCATAAACTTTACCTTTTTACGACTGGACGTCAAGAGGTATTTAAGCAAATAGTAATAAGAGAAGTTAATATAGGAGAATGGGTATGGTTCCATGTAGCTTCTCTTGGGGAGCTTGAACAAGCAAGACCTGTGATGGAAGAACTCAAAAAATCATTCTCTAATCACAAAATCCTTCTTACTTTTTTTTCTCCATCTGGATATGAGGTGCAAAAACATTATAATCTTGCGGATTGTGTATGCTATTTGCCTTGGGATACGAACAGAAATGTTAATCGCTTTTTGAATTTTTGCAATATAAAACTTGCCCTTTTCATAAAATATGAGTTTTGGCCCAATTATTTTTACGGTTTGTCAAAGAGAAAAATACCTACTTACTCCGTTTCAAGTATTTTTAGACCTGAACAAATATTCTTTAGCTGGTATGGTGGAGCTTTCAGAAATATACTTTTAGATATAAATCACTTCTTTGTTCAAAATGAAAGCTCAAAATCATTATTAAATTCCATTGGGATTGATCAGGTAACGGTAAATGCGGATACTCGAGTTGATCGGGTATACAAAATGAGCAGGCAAAATAATAAACTCGAGCTGATGGAAGATTTTACCGCAGGTAAAAAATGTTTTGTAGCAGGAAGTACCTGGCCCGAAGATTATGATATTATGGAGCATCTCTTTGAAAAAGAAACCCGCCTAAAAGTAGTGATCGCGCCTCACGAAGTTGATCAAAAGTCTATTGAAAAATTAGAAAAACACATTAGCGTTGACTGTGCAAAATGGAGTAGTTACAGTAGTGAAAAAGACCGCAATAAATCCATTTTGATCGTTGATAATATTGGTCAATTGGGAAAGTTATACAGCTATGCCTCTTTCGCTTACGTTGGAGGAGGGATGAAAAAAAATGGACTTCACAACACATTGGAACCAGCAGCCTACGGCATACCAATTATAATTGGCGAACACTACAATAGGTATGAAGAGGCTGTTACCTTGTTAAACAGTGGAGGAATGATCAGTGTAAAATCTTCTGCTGAATTTAAAGAAATTACCCATAAATTGATCAAAGACAAGAAATTGACTCAGCAAATGGGGGAAAACAACAACCAATATATTTTATCGAAAAAAGGAGCAAGTCAACTGATCTTAAAAAAAATCGAGAGTTTAAGCGGTTTATAATTTTTTCCAATTTTATATATTATATTCATATACATTTATCATGAAAAAAATTCTAATTGCTATGCTCTTTCCTTGGGTAATGAGTCATTCTCAACAAACAGAAAAAGAACCCCTCAATATTATATTAATGGTTGGAGACGTAATGGGTTTAAGCCAAATCACGGCAGGAATGTATATTAACAACAACACCTTTACTTTAAAAAATTTCTCAGTAGTGGGGCTCTCAAAAATAAACGCAATTAAAAGCTTGGTGACCGATTTAACAGCCAGTTGAACTGCCATGCCCTGTGGTGACAAAACCTATAGCGGCGTTTTAGGCACCAATTACCTGAATAAAAACCTAAAATCCATACTCGAAATATGCGAAGAAAATAATTACAATACGGAGCTCATTGCTACCTCCAGTAATGTTCATGCAACTCCAGCATCTTTTTATACCAACGTATCTTCTCTTAAAAAATATGAAGACATCTCCATGCAACTTAGCACAAATAAGATAGATTACTTTAAAGGTGGTGGAAAAAAGCATTTTAATTATAGACAGGATAGCAGAATTTTCATCAAGGAAATGAAATCTTTTGATATGGTAAAAAATTTAAAGGGATTCCAAAAATCTGAGGCTGACAAAATAGATTTGTTTACCTATGTACGGGCCCCCATGCTTAAACAAAGGAAGAGGTCCCCTACTGCCAGAGTATCTCACAGCCACTTTAGAAAAATTTAGAAATCGAGAAAAACCCTTTTTTGTATTGGTGAAAGGATCACAAATTGACTGGGGAGGACATGCCAATGATATCGATAAGATTACCTCCGAGTTTATTTAATTTAACAATGCCATTGGCGTTGCGCTTAACTTTTTAAAATATAATTCTAATTCCTTAATTGTAGTTACTGCTGACCATGAGATCGGCGGCCTGGCCATTATCAAAGGAAAAACCAAAAATTTCGAAATCGAAGCTGGGTTTAATACTGGAGGCCACAGTGCTACTATGGTTCCTATATTTAGCCATGGAAAAAATGCAGGCCTTTTTTTGGGTATATATGTCAATACCCAAATTTTTCACAAAGTGAAAGAAGCTGCTGGCTTGTAACAAATTACTTAGTACGCATTTCCTTTATAACCTGACGTTGATAACCATTATCATCCTCAATAATATTAAAAAAGGAATTCAAATAAGCATAGGTGCTTTCATACTCTGAGACCAATTCAAATTCAATTTGCTGGTTTTTGATGATATCAAAAAATAAATCTTTATTATTTATAAATTGATCTCTAACCTCATCGATTAATGATTCATCTCTCTTAAAACCTCGATATTTTCTGTCTCTTACAGAGCTAATCCCTAAATTACTATTGACAATGGCATAGCTTGCATCAACTAATCCACATAAGTCAAAATCGTAGGGAAGGGGGTGGATGACCTTATCTATATAAAGTAGCTTGCCATTGTGCTGATATGCGACAGAAAAATCAGTATTTCCTATCATGAATTGAAACATTGCATTCTGAACCGAGGTCATTTTATCCATGGCCTTGGGATGAATGTACCTTTCAAATGATTTTCCCTCGAATCGATCGGCCACTCTTTTATCATCTTCAATCAAAAACCCTTTTAGCTTATGAACAACTTCCTTATTCTTCTTTATCTCTTTAAATTCAATATCTACCATTCTAGTTTTAAAATGATAGGGTGAAATTTTTTCGTAAAGCTTATAGGCAATAAACTCTTGAACGATGTTGTCGTTTTTTTCTTTTTTAAGCAAACAGGGAACCACCAATTTTAGGTTTTTATTTCCTTCAAAGAGGGTTTCTTTTGCCTTAGATTTTTTTATTTTCATCTTTATGGGTGGAAAATAACATTTTGATCTCCGAAAATTTCCTCGGGCTCTAAGAGACACTTCAAGGTCATTCCATTTGTTTTCATTCCAATAAGACATACTAGTTTTTATCAAGGTTGTATCATCTGTCTCTAAACGCATATCTTTGTTTGAGTAGCTTAATTTTATCTTGAGAGGACTTTGATCGGCAAAAAGTTGATCAGATTTTTGGGCAACTTGAGAATTCAAAATCCAAACAGCGGAGAAAAATGTCAAGAGAAACATTTGTGATTTCATAATATAGTTAATAGATTTAACAACCAAAATAGTAAAAATTGTGATAAAATACCTTTCCATATTAAATCATCGTACCCTTATCACCTTTTTACTATCACTCTTGGTTCCATTTTGTGCTTTTCATTTTGAAATCATTTACAATATAGACCTCACGTTAATTAGCATAGCCATTATATTTCCTTTGGTTTTTGCCATAAGAGGAGCCTTTAAAAGAAGAGAAAAAGCACTCGAATTTTTAAGTTTGCATCGAGGAGCTTTAAAAACCATAAGTTATTACTTTTTAAGCAGCAGAAAACTTACCGAAATTGCTAAAATAGAGATAGTTTCAATACTCGAAGATCTTTCTGAATCATTTTTAAATCACCTTTCACTATCCAATTACGACACTAGCAAGATTGACCAAAAAACTGCATTGATCGTTGATTTTCTTGAAAAACACGATGAAGAAATATCGAGCGGAGTAAAGCAGAAAATTTATCGATTCATAAGAGATGTCCATGTATCTCAAGAAAATCTGATCGCAATTCACACCCATAGAACGCCCATAAGTCTTAAGGCCTATTGTTTGATTTTTATCTATATGTTCCCTGTTATTTACACTCCAACCATTATAAATAAAATCGGGTTTGACAACCCCACTACCTTAACCTATTTTGTCGTTATGATCAGCGAATTTATTCTGATTTCGCTATATAACATTCAGGATCAAATGGAATATCCATTTGATAAAGACGGTCTGGATGACATCAAACTTCAATATTTCAAATTCAATAGAGTGGGAAAAAAATAATTTTTATCCCACCCTTTCTGGTCTTTATACCATCACCTTCGTGGCCCACCATTATATCATCATAATAAACCCTTCTGTTTGTGATGGCTATTACCAATAAATTTCAATCCTCAAACGCTAAACAATTTTAAGGTGGAGGAACTCCCCTCATTAGATTAGTAACTTGTTAGAATAATAAAATGATTTTTTATTTTAAATAATATGTAATTCTAAATTTTAATAATTGCTTAAATTAACTTTAAATTTATATATATTTATAAATGTGTTAATTTTGTATTATTTTTGGATAATTACAATCAATTATTTCTATTTATATCGCTTTAATTTTAAACTATAATTAAAAAATATTGAAATGAAAAAGTTTTTACTCTCCGCACTCCTTATTTCATGCACCTCCATTAGTGCTATTGAAACGATCTCAAAAGACAGCCTGGCTTTTACGTCTGTAGATGAAAACAACTTATCCATCGAGGAAAGAGCAATTTATGCAATTCAATCAGAAGATTACAATTACATTGAAGCAAAGTTAAATTCTGGTGCTTTGAGTCCTATTGCCAAAGTCGATGGAAAACCATTGATCATCCACGCAGCGATCCTTGACAAACCAGAGATGATTTTACTTTTATCTTCCTACGGTGCCATGATTATGGATCCTGTCTGTGAAGAGGGTAAAAATTTAATGGAATACGCTATTGAAAATAATGCGATATATGCTCAAGCGCAAATTATAGTAATAAGAGCGTAATCTATTAATAAATTATTGTAAAGAAGCTTTAGGAAATCTTAAAACCTCTGTTTTCATCAGAGGTTTTTTTATGCAATAATATCTGCTTAAAAAAAGACATATCCAAAACCAATACATGGTTATTTGAAAGGACATTAAAGTGCGGGTGAAGGGACTCGAACCCCCACGCCGTGAAGCACTAGATCCTAAATCTAGCGTGTCTACCAATTTCACCACACCCGCTTTAAAAAAAGAGCTCAAATATAAACAAGTTTTCTTAAAATAATTTAGGCCAAAAGGAAAAAGGAGGAATGTTTTGTACTTTTATTAAATTGAATATGAAGGCATGAAAAAACTTATTAATGATCGGAGCGCAGTATTTATCGATCAGCTTTTCGATTTACTGAAAATTCCGTCCATTAGCGCGGATCCACACTACAAAAATGAAGTAAAAAAAACTGCAAACTGGATCAAAAACGCCCTTATCGATATTGGGTGTTCAACAGCTAAGTTATATGAAACACCTGGTCACCCTGTAGTATATGGTGAAATCAACGTTTCTAAAAATGCACCGACAGTTTTGGTTTACGGTCATTATGATGTTCAACCACCAGACCCCATAGACTTGTGGGACAACCCTCCCTTTGAACCCGTCATCAAAAAAACAGACCTCCATCCAACCGGAGCTATCTTTGCGCGTGGAGCTTGTGATGATAAAGGACAAATGTTTATGCACCTAAAAGCAGTTGAGCTTCTGACTTCCAGTAATCAATTAGAAAATAATATAAAATTTGTAATTGAAGGGGAAGAAGAAGTCGGCAGTGATCATTTGGAAAAATTCCTCAGAGATCATAAAGCCATGCTCCAATCAGATGTTATCATCATTTCCGATACAGGCATAAACAGCATTGAGAATCCAGCCATCACAACCGGTCTTAGAGGACTAAGCTATATGGAAGTTACCCTGACAGGCCCCAACAGAGATTTACACTCGGGACTCTATGGCGGGACAGTAGCCAATCCCATAAATATGTTGTGCGATATGATCGCAAAGCTTCACGATAAGAACAGAAAGGTTAATATTCCTGGATTCTATGACGACTTGGAAGAAATTTCTGATCAGGAGCGACATCTAATGAATAAAAATGGGATTGACGAAAAGCGTTTTAAAGAGGCTATTGGAATTGATGGATTGATGGGAGAAGAAGGATATACTACACTCGATCGTAGATCTATTCGACCCACTTTGGATGTCAACGGAATTTGGGG
>PBCE01000010.1 GCA_002716845.1 Flavobacteriaceae bacterium
CGAACCCCCGGAGGTATGACCCTCAACAGTTTTCAAGACTGCCGCATTCGACCACTCTGCCATTTCTCCATTGGGTTGTAAATATAATATTTATTGATTTTACCAGCACAACTATCGAAAAAAACATGTTGGATTTGGGATTAATATTTCACATATTTTAATATTTCAAGGCCATAGCCAGTGATACCCACCCGTGGCATTTTATTTGAATTGCTAATCAAATTGAGCTTTTTGATTTTTAAATCGTGTAATATTTGGGCTCCAATTCCAAAATCCCTGCTGTCCATTGCAATGGGTGGGGCTTTGTCAAGCTCTCCTTTTTGTTGCATTCTCTCTAATTTCTGAATTCTCGAAAGCAGATTTTCTGAGGATTGCTGTTGGTTGATAAAGATTACGGCACCTTTTTCTGCTTGGTCAATTAGGGAAAATATATCATCTAAGCCTTTGGTGATTTGACCGGTTAACATGCTCAGAATATCATTGGTAATGCGCAGAGAATTTATTCTTGTCAATACGGGTTCGTCTTCTTTCCAGCTGCCTTTGGTTAGGGCAAGGTGTATTTGTTTATTGGTTGTTTGTTGAAATGTTCGAAGTCGAAAAGGTCCAAAACGAGTTTCCAATTGAAAATCGCTTTTTTTCTCAATTAGGCTGTCGTGTTGCATTCTGTAGGCTACCAAATTCTCTATGGAAACTATTTTTAGATTGAATTTTTCGGCCACTTTCACCAGCTCTGGCAGTCTTGCCATTGATCCATTCTCATTCATTATTTCGACAATAACGCCAGCGGGTTCAAAGCCAGCGAGTCTGGCAAAATCTGTGGCAGCTTCGGTATGACCGGTCCGTCTTAAAACACCACCGTCTTTCGCGATTAACGGGAAAACGTGTCCCGGACGTGTCAAGTCCAATGATCGGGTTTTAGGGTCCACTAGGGAACGTATGGTTTGCGAACGATCATTTGCTGAAATTCCGGTAGTAATACCACCGCCCCTGTAGTCCACAGAGACTGTAAATGCCGTTTCCATTGGGTCGGACGTGGTATTTACCATTCGATCTAATTTCAGCCTCTTACATCTTTTTTCTGTTAACGGAGTACAAATTAAACCCCTACCATGTGTTGCCATAAAGTTTATTTTCTCAGGGGTAATGACCTCTGCTGCGGCGACAAAATCCCCTTCATTTTCTCTGTCTTCGTCGTCTACCACAATAATAATCTCTCCCTTTCGGATGGATTCTATGGCCTCTTCTATGGTATTGAGTAAATTTTTTGGCATTTTATTTATGGTTTTGAACCAAGGTATTTAGAAAATATTTTTGAATGGGTACCGTTATTATGTCCAAATTCATAAAGCCTGCGTCAGCGGAAGCCCTTTTGGTTAGATAGAATGCAAAAGGGGCCAACACCATAGTGGAAATCCAACTGGCTAATGAAGGGTCAATGCTGTTGTCCTCTGCTGCGTTTTTAGCAAAAATTCCGATATAGTGGTAAGAGAGGAAGATAATAACCGATAAAACCATGGGGAGTCCCAAGCCGCCCTTCTTTATGATGGCACCCAATGAGGCGCCAATTAAAAATAAAAAGATACAGGAGAATATCAATGTAAGCTTTTCCAGCATGACCATTTTGTGAAGGTTGATCGCTTTTTGATATACAAAAAAGGTTTTTTTCTTATTTTCAAGATTCCTGATGATACTTCTGATATCGCTGGCAGATTGTTCTGCTACTTGACTGATTTTCCAATTTTCTGAATTTGTCAGGAAGTTTAATACATTGGCACGTACTAAAGAATCGTTTTCAAAAGGTTCCTTGTAGTCCAATGCTTTGATCTGTCCGCGATAATTCTTTTTGATAAAATTATCACTAAAGACTTTTCTTTGAAATTGAAAATCACGTTCCATAGTATCGATACTTACTTTTAGCTGATCAACTTTTTGCATTCGATAGGTGGTGGTGTAGTTTTGTTCGTTGAGGTCTACATTATTAAATTTTGACAGGTCGATGTTCATCACATATTCATCAAAATGAACTTTGGCATGGGGAAACCGCAGTTGATCTTCATAATTTGTGCCCTTTATTTCCTCATAGCGATTTCCGTCGTATAACACCAACTGGAGTGTGGCGTCAGTTGTTTTACTTTTGAGTTCCCCTTTTTTAGCTTTTATGACAATACGGTTTTTGTAATCGTCTGTTTTTTCGTGAATAATAACTTCTTCCAACAAGTGATTTTCAGTTCCGTGTTTTCGTTTCACTTTGATACTCATTTGCCCCAAGTCGTTAAAAACACCTTCTCTGATAGCTATGGCTGGTTTTAATTTACTCAGATTTCTTCTGAGATTAAAAGATTTGACTTCCCCAGCAGTGATCACATAATTTGAAAAATAATAACTGCCAATTCCGATCATAATGTGCACTATAAAAAGACCACTCATTCCTCGAATCAGTGAAATTCCACTAGATTTCATAGCGGCAAATTCATAATTCTCTGCGAAGGTTCCAAAGGTCATCAAGGAAGCCAGTAGTATGGACAGTGGAAGAACAATGGGAACCAATTTTGGGGTGAAATAGATCAAGAACTTAAAAATGGTTTCAAAGTCCAAACCTTTTCCTGCCAAATCATCGATGTACAGCCAAAAAGTTTGGACCACAAAGATCAGCATGCAAATGGTAAAAATGCTGGACAGCCGAATTAAATACTGGCTTATTATGTAGCGATCAAGAATTTTCATTACTAATTGTTGATATAATAATCGGGATAATCTTTTTCATTAAAGACAAAAAACTGCTCAGGTATGGGGATATTCACCTCAATTTTATCGATGGTGAGTGTTGTAATCGTTCCATTTTTTCCTACTTCAATAAGCTTGTAGATATGATTCTTTTTAATATCAATCCCTACGAGCATTGATTTGAGGTCAACCTCTTCCTCGGTGGGGACAAGTTTAACAAATTGAATGGTTTTACCCTTTATCTTTTGATTGATGTCCCATTGGTAATCATAACCCTCTTTATAAAATTGTAACAAGGCTTTTGGATTAATACCAAAATCCTCCTCCTCATCTACCTGGGTTACCGAAATTTCCTCATTTTCTGGAACAATGGTGTACAATTTAGATCCATCAAAAAGTTGAATGACATCTAAAAAATTTAATCTGTATTTTTCTTGGGAAACCATTACCTGACCTGAACTCTCTTGGTTAATTTGTTCGGTTCGGTTGTTGAGAACATAACTAAAATCAAATGTGATATTGTTATAGCTTTCCATTTGTTTCGAGGCTCCTTCCAGTAATTTTTTTGCTTCCAAAGATGTTTGCCCAGACAATAGGTTCAGGCTTGCAAATAGGAATAGGAAAAAAAATGGTTTGGAATTCATAGTACAAATTTAGACATCTTCCCTGTTTAACAGCTCATTCAGTGCATTTAAATCAGAAATCAAAACTTGTCTTGCTTTGCTGCCCTCAAATGGTCCTACGATTCCAGCTACCTCCATTTGATCTATGATTCTTCCAGCGCGATTGTAGCCCAATTTAAGTTTTCTTTGCAACAGAGAAGCCGATCCCTGCTGGGTAGTCACAATCACTTCTGCCGCCTCTCTAAAAAGGTCATCTCGTTCTGCAGGATCTAAATCCAAGGTACTGCTGTTTTCGTCTATATATTCAGGGAGTATGTAGGCATTGGCATATCCCATTTGCGCGCCTATAAAATCCGATATTTTTTGAACCTCAGGCGTATCGACAAATGCACATTGAATCCGGGTTAAATCGTTGCCTTGGGTGTAAAGCATATCGCCACGCCCAATCAATTGATCTGCGCCGACGGAGTCTAAAATGGTCCGTGAATCGATTTTTGAGGTCACTTTAAATGCTATTCGGGCGGGGAAGTTGGCTTTGATGATTCCAGTAATCACATTAACGGAGGGTCTTTGGGTAGCAATTATTAAATGAATGCCCACAGCTCGCGCCAATTGTGCCAGTCTTGCAATGGGGGTTTCTACTTCTTTTCCCGCTGTCATGATCAAATCAGCAAACTCATCTACCACCAAAACGATATAAGGAAGAAAGCTATGTCCCTCGGTGGGGTTTAACTTGCGTTCTCGATATTTTTGGTTGTATTCTTTAAGGTTGCGACACATCCCTTTTTTTAGTAATTCGTATCGATTGTCCATCTCTATACACAAGGAATTTAAGGTGTGTATAACCTTTGTGTTGTCAGTAATGATGGCTTCCTCAGTGTCGGGCAGTTTGGCCAAATAATGACGTTCAATTTTATTGTAGATATTCAGTTCTACCTTTTTGGGGTCCACCAAAACGAATTTGATCTCGGCAGGATGTTTCTTGTAAAGTAGAGAGGTGAGCACTGCATTGAGTCCAACAGATTTCCCCTGACCTGTTGCTCCTGCCATTAGCAAGTGAGGCATTTTGGTTAAGTCAACGACAAATGTTTCGTTGCTGATGTTTTTTCCCAACGCGATCGGTAGTTCCATCTCTGCGGATTGGAATCTTTTGGAAGTAATTACCGAGCGCATGGATACAATACTGGGGTTTTGGTTAGGAACTTCAATTCCAATGGTTCCTTTCCCAGGAATGGGAGCGATTATCCTAATCCCCAAAGCAGAGAGCGAGAGTGCAATATCGTCTTCTAAATTTTTGATTTTGGAGATCCTGATTCCCGCGTCTGGGATGATTTCATAAAGGGTTACCGTAGGGCCTATTGTAGCCTTGATTTTTGCGATCCCTATATTGTAGTTCTTGAGGGTATCAATGATCTTATTTTTATTCAACTCCAATTCCTCTTGGTCTATGGTGATAGAACTTTCTCCATAATCTTTAAGGAGGTCCTTTATCGGAAAACGGAATTTACTCAATTCTAATTTTGGATCAAAAAAACCTTGTTCTTTCACCAAGGATTGCGCCAAATCTTTGATAGAGGCTTCCTCTTCACTAAACGTTTCTATTTCTAAAGTAACTTCCTCTTCATCGGGTTTTTCTTCCTCCGTCAATGAGGGCTCTTCAATGTCTGTAGCTTCAGCAGTAGGCACCTCCACAAATTCTTCCATTTCTAAATCCAAACTGTTTTCAACCGGGACGGAATCGGGTTGTTCTTCTTTTTGAAAAATGGATTGTAAGTAGTGTTTTACTCTTTCTGGAGTCAGTTTCCATTGAAAGACCAATATCACTAGCAACGAAAATATCAAAAGTCCAGATACGCCAATTTTACCAAGGTACATCACCAAAAAAGTATTGACCTCAAATCCAACCAAACCTCCCAGTAAGGGCACATCGTAGTGATAAAAACCAAAAAATACAGAGAATAGTATTATATATAAAAACGACCAACTCCAGTGGTTGACGACCTTTTCTCTGCTATAGTCAAAAAAAAACAAATAGCCCGTATATCCCAATAGAAATGGGAAAATAAAAGAGGCGATTCCAAAAAGCTTATAGATAAAAAAATGACTGACAACAGCACCGACTTTATTTAAAAGATTTTTTGATGGTATTTCCTTTTCAAAAAACACCTCGAGGGTACTTTGGTCTGCTTGGTGATGGAAAAAATATGAAATAAAGGAAACGATTGATAAAAAACTAACCAAAAGCAAAAAACTCCCAAAAAGAATATGACGCCTTCTAATACGGTATTTTTTTTCTTCGGAAAATTCAGGAACGCGGGGGCTTTTTCGCTTTGCCATGGGTAACGCTTTCACACAAAAATACAAATTCAATCGCAATCCCCGTCCAAAAAAAAAACCCAAGTCCTGTTTGGACTTGGGTTTAAAAAATATAAACTCGGGATGTAAAAAATTATTTCAAATCAAACCGATCCAAGTGCATTACCTTACTCCAAGCTGCGATAAAATCTTTGATAAATTTATCTTCACCATCTGAACAACCATATACCTCTGAAATTGCTCTTAACTCACTGTTAGAACCAAATATAAGGTCAACTCGAGTACCTGTCCATTTGATTTCTCCAGTGGTTAAATCACGACATTCAAATTCACTTTCATCGGCATTGGTGGCTTCCCAAGTTGTATTCATGTCCAATAAGTTAACGAAGAAGTCATTGGTGAGGGTTTCGGGTCTGCGGGTTAACACCCCGTGTTTTGATCCACCAAAATTGGTGTTTAAAACCCGCATTCCTCCGAGAAGTGCAGTCATCTCAGGAGCCGTCAACGACAATAATTGAGACTTGTCAATCAAAAGCTTTTCAGCCTCAATGTCGTATTGTTTTTTCATATAGTTTCTGAATCCGTCAGCCACAGGTTCCAATACAGAAAATGATTCAACATCTGTATGATCTTGGGTAGCATCCGTTCTTCCGGCAGTAAAAGTTACGATAACATCGTGTCCAGCGGCTTTCGCTGCTTTTTCTACTCCTGCACTTCCCGCCAATACAATTAGGTCGGCCAGTGAAACTTTTTTGTTTCCTTTTGAACCGTCAAAATCATTTTTGATGGCCGTCAACACATCGAGTACTTTACCCAGTTGAATGGGTTGGTTTACATCCCAGTATTTTTGTGGGGATAAGCTAATTCTGGCACCATTGGCACCACCGCGCTTATCAGAATTCCTGAAAGTAGATGCAGAAGCCCAAGCAGCGCTTACCATTTGACCCACGCTTAAATCAGAGGCCAAGATTTTTGCTTTTAGATTAGCTTCGTCGTCAGCATCGATTAATTCATGGTCTACAGCAGGAACAGGATCTTGCCATATCAATGTTTCATCAGGTACCTCAGATCCCAGGTATCGATATACAGGCCCCATGTCTCTGTGGGTTAATTTAAACCATGCCCTTGCAAAAGCATCGGCAAATTCATCGGGGTTTTCATAGAAGTGTCTTGAGATAGGCTCATATGCAGGGTCCATTTTCAGGGCGATATCTGTGGTGAGCATCATTGGGGCGTGTTTTTTATCCGCCACATGTGCGTCGGGAATGGTCCCAGCTCCTGCACCACCTTTTGGGGTCCATTGTTGTGCACCACCGGGGCTCTTTGTCAATTCCCAATCAAAGCCAAAAAGGTTTTCAAAGTAATTGTTACTCCATTGTGTTGGTGTAGTAGTCCATGCTCCTTCCAAACCACTAGTGATGGTGTGCTCTCCTTTTCCAGACCCGAAGTTATTTTTCCAACCTTGACTCATTTGCTCCAATCGAGCACTAGCGGGCTCAGCCTCAACATATTGATCTGCATCGGCAGCACCATGGGTTTTCCCAAAAGTATGTCCACCAGCAATCAAGGCAACAGTTTCGTAGTCGTTCATGGCCATTCTGCCAAAAGTTTCGCGGATGTCGTGGGCTGATTTTAATGGATCAGGGTTTCCATTGGGTCCTTCTGGATTTACATAGATCAACCCCATTTGGACAGCACCTAAAGGATTTTCTAACTCACGATCACCGGTATATCTTTTGTCGCCCAGCCACTCTGCTTCAGGACCCCAGTAAATATCCTCTTCTGGTTCCCATACGTCTTCACGTCCTCCACCAAAACCAAAGGTTTTAAAACCCATGGACTCCATGGCACAGTTTCCTGTTAAAACCATCAAATCTGCCCAAGAGAGTTTTTTGCCATATTTTTGCTTAATGGGCCACAACAACAGTCGGGCTTTTTCCAAATTGGCATTATCGGGCCAACTGTTGAGTGGAGCAAAACGAAGTGTTCCAGCACCTGCGCCACCACGACCGTCAGCAATACGGTAGGTCCCTGCAGCATGCCATGCCATTCTTATAAAAAATGGTCCATAATGACCATAATCTGCTGGCCACCACTCTTGAGAATTGGTCATCAAATCATACAGGTCTTGTTTTACTGCTGAAAGGTCTAATTTTTTGAATTCCTCGGCATAATCAAAATCAGGATCCATAGGGTCCGATAAAGATGAGTGTTGACGGAGAATACTTAAATTCAATTGGTTGGGCCACCAATCGCGATTGATCGATCCCCCTCCTGCACTTTCTTTTAAAACTCCTCCTAGGTAGGGACATTTTGCAATGTCACCATTTCCGTTAGCATGATTGTCCATATATCTTACTTTTACTGTGTTTAAAAACTAATAACAAATTTAATTTTATTTGATGTAATATTAATTCTAAAATATAATAAATTCTTTTTTGAGTATAAGAATTTCTAATTCCGAAAGTGGAAAATTTCAGTCTTTTATTAATTTTTTGATTTTGATACCAAAATATGCATATAGTAATGTCATTAATGGACTTATCCAATTGAAAATCGCATAGATAAAATATTCACTAACTCCAACTCCCAGCACACCCGACTGATAGGCCCCACATGTGTTCCAAGGAACCAGTACTGAGGTTACTGTACCAGCATCTTCCAGTGTTCTGCTTAAGTTTTCGGGAGCCAGTTTTCTGTCTTTGTAGGCCTTCGAAAACATTTTTCCAGGGACTACAATCGCCAGGTACTGGTCGGAAGCTGTGAGATTCACGGTTAAGCTGGAGGCGGCGGTTCCCGCAACGAGTTGAAAAGTAGTTTTTGCCCATTGTAGAAAAGCTTTGCTGATGGCTTTTAACGCACCTATGGCGTCCATCACTCCGCCAAATACCATGGCACAGATAATCAACCAAACCGTTCCCAACATTCCTTTCATTCCTCCAGTCGAAAATAAATCTTGAAGTAAAGGATCATTAGTGCGGATTTGTGTGTCAGCAGTAATGGCAGTAAAAACGCTTTTGTAAATCGTTTTGATATCTAATACCTTACTGCCAGTTAACTCCAACAAAAGTTCAGGTTGAAAAATCACAGCAAAAATACCTCCCAGTATTGTACCGATAAAAAGCGCGAGAAATGGAGGTGTTTTTTTAACGATCATCAAAATCACAATCAGCGGCACCAAAAACAGCCAAAAACTAATATTAAATTTTTCGTGAATGGCATTACTCAAAGTGGAGGTATTCACTGTCTCTGTGACATGGAAACCCAAACCCAAAATAAAAAAAACGAAAAGGGTAATGACAATACTGGGCAGAGTGGTGTAGAGCATATACTGTATGTGGGTAAAAAGATCTCCACCAGACATGGCGGGGGCCAAATTGGTGGTGTCGCTCAATGGAGACAGCTTGTCTCCAAAATACGCCCCTGAAATTATCGCCCCTGCAACTATCCCAATAGGGAAGCCCAATGCTTTTCCAATTCCTATCAATGCGATTCCTATCGTGGCGGTGGTGGACCAGCTGCTTCCTGTGGCGAGTGAGACCAGCGCTGCGGTTAGCACACAAACGGGTAGGAAAAATCGGGGATTGGCTATTTTTAGACCATAATCGATCATGGTAGGAATGATACCACTTAAAAGCCAAGTTCCTGCCAAGGCACCCACCATTAAAAGGATTAGGATGGGACCAGTTACAGATTGAATGTTTCCCCCCACTTTTTGTAGCATTTGCGCATAACTCACCTTGTTTACTACACCTACGATTCCTGCTACAGCACCTCCTACCAAAAGGATGAACTGATTGGATCCATTCAGCGCATTGTCGCCAAAAACATAAATGTTATAGGTAAGCATTAGGATCAAAATGACCAGCGGAATCAATGAAGCTGAAAGGGATAGGGTAGGGGTTTTCAAGGCGTTATTTTTTTTTCATTTACAATTTACCCATTTTTTACAATTGCTTTGATGATTACAAAAGACATAGTTTTGTATTTTTACACCCTAAACTGAAATTTAAATTATGCAATCATTTGATGTTGTCGTTATTGGGTCTGGTCCGGGAGGTTATGTCGCAGCCATTCGTTGTGCCCAATTGGGATTGAAAACTGCGCTTGTTGAAAAATATAATACCCTGGGAGGTACCTGCCTCAATGTAGGCTGTATTCCTTCAAAATCCTTGTTAGATTCTTCCCACCATTACGAAGATGCAATAAAACATTTTGATGAGCACGGTATTGAAATACCTGGTACAGTAAAGGTAAACTTAGAAAAAATGATTGCCAGAAAAGCCTCTGTTGTGGATCAAACCACCAAAGGCATTGATTTTTTGATGGAAAAAAATAAAATCACCGTTTTTAATGGCTTGGGCTCTTTTAAAGATGCGAATACCATTCATATTGCTGGAGAAAAACCTGAGTCCATCAGCGCAAAAAACACCATCATTGCGACAGGTTCAAAACCCGCAGGATTGCCCTTTATTAACATTGATAAGGAGCGCATCATTTCCTCAACTGAGGCGCTAAAGCTCAAAGAAATCCCCAAACACATGGTCATTATAGGTGGGGGAGTTATTGGCTTGGAATTGGGTCAGGTTTACAAAAGATTAGGGGCTGAAGTCTCGGTCATCGAATATGCAGACCGGATTACCCCAGTTATGGACAGTGCATTATCACGGGAACTAACCAAGGTGATGAAAAAGCAAAAAATAAAGTTTTACCTCTCCCATCAAGTCAATAAAGTGGAGCGCAAAGGAGATACTGTTTCCGTAACCGCTTTTGACAAAAAAGGAGCAGAGGTGGTTTTTGAAGGGGACTATTGTTTGGTTTCAGTAGGAAGAAAACCATACACTGAGGGATTGAATGCGGCCGCGGCAGGAGTAGAGCTTAGCGAACGTGGACAAGTTCAGGTCAATGATCACCTACAAACCACTGCAGACAATATTTATGCCATAGGTGATGTTGTAAAAGGCGCTATGTTGGCCCATAAGGCGGAAGAAGAAGGTGTTATGGTAGCCGAGATTTTAGCTGGACAGAAACCCCACATCGACTATAACCTTATTCCCAATGTTATCTACACTTGGCCTGAGGTAGCTGCTGTGGGTAAAACTGAGGAGGAACTAAAAACGGCTGGTTTGGCCTACAAAAGTGGACAATTTCCAATGCGTGCTTTGGGCCGCTCACGCGCCAGCGGTGATACAGATGGTTTTATAAAAATCTTGGCGGATGCCAATACCGATGAGGTGTTGGGCGTTCACATGATTGGCCCTCGGGTGGCAGACCTTATTGCTGAAGCTGTTGTTGCAATGGAATTTAGAGCTTCTGCGGAGGACATCGCTCGAATGAGCCATTCCCATCCCACTTATGCAGAGGCTGTGAAAGAAGCGGCATTGGCCGCCTCGGAAGACCGGGCGCTACACATTTAAAAACTGCTCACTAAAATTTAAAGATGATTGCTGCTGGAATTAGCTTTTCATAGCTTTTTCCATTTTTTCATGGATCAATTCCAATCCTAAATTGCCGATGCTCCCTAGGTGGGTATGTTCAATATCTTTTTTGGGTTGGTAGTCACCCGCATCAATGCTTTTTCCCATTTTCTGATAGGCTTCTCTAAAAGGTAGTCCCGCCTTGACCCACTCATTTAGTGTGTCTACACTAAAGATGAATTTATATTTATCGTCCTCTAAAATATTTTGCCTTACTTCAATTTTTTTGAGACTGAATAAAAATATATCCAAACAGCTTTTCAATGTTTCAATGGCGTCAATAATGGGTCCTTTTGCCAATTGCATTTCTCTGTGGTATCCCGAAGGCAGATTGGTCATCAGTAAAGTAAGCTGATTGGGCAGGCCTTGCAAAAGGTTGCATTTTCCTCTGATGAGTTCAAAAACATCTGGATTTTTTTTATGAGGCATGATACTGGAGCCGGTGGTTAATTCTTCTGGAAAGCTGATGAAGTTGTGTTCTTGTCCCATATAAATACAGATATCCATTGCCATTTTGGATAGCGTAGCAGCCAATGCCGCAATGGCGGTAGCCGTAATTTTTTCAGCTTTACCTCTACTCATTTGTGCGGCGATAACATTGTATTTCAAGTCTTTAAAACCCAAACTTTTGGTAGTAGCTTTTCGGTCGATAGGAAAGGAACTGCCATAGCCAGCAGCACTGCCCAATGGATTTTGATCTACCAATTGATGTGCGGCGTTGAGCAAAACCACGTCGTCGATTAAAGTTTCTGCGTAAGCAGAAAACCAGAGTCCAAAAGAGGAAGGCATGGCCACTTGAAAATGGGTGTAACCTGGCATAAGATGTTGCTGGTTTTGTTCCGCCAAATCCATCAGCAATTCAAAAAAATCATGAGTAACACCCTTGATCAATCCGATTTCATTTTTTAGATACAAGTGCAAGGCTACCAAAACCTGGTCGTTTCTGGATCTTGCAGTATGGATTTTTTTTCCCAGTGCGCCAAGTTTTTCTATGAGCACATATTCTATTTTGGAATGCATGTCCTCAAAGTTGTCTTCTATGCTGAAGTTTCCTTTTTGGGCATCGGCTTCCAATTCTTTGAGTACCTCGATGAGCTGATCTACTTCTCTATGGGTCAGAACGCCTGTTTCAGCCAACATTTGAGCGTGAGCAATGGAAGCCAAACAATCGTAGGACGCTAGGTGCAAATCGTAGTCTCTGTCGTCACCCACTGTAAAATGGTCGATCTTTTGGTTTGGGGCTTGGTTTTTTTGCCAGAGCTTCATGATTACAAAATTTTAGATAATAGTTCGATATATATCGCGATGGCTTCTTCTATCTCATGGACATAAATATACTCATTGGCGGAATGTGATCTGGTGGAAAGCCCAGGTCCCATTTTAAGCGATGGACATTCTAAAGCAGCTTGATCCGAAAGGGTAGGCGAACCATAAGTTTTTCTGCCCATGGCGATCCCTGCTCGAACCAATTCGTGCTCCATTTCAATCGAAGAGGAATTGAGGTGCAACGACCTTGGAGTGAGTTTGCAAGGTGCAGCATCCATTATGATTTTTGCTAAATCCTCATTGCTGTATTGATCGTTGACCCTTACGTCTACCAACATATTTACTTTGGCAGGGACTACGTTGTGTTCCTTACCTGCAGTGATTTGTGTTACAGTAATTTTTACTGGTCCTAATGTTTCGGATACTTTTTCCAGGGAAAAATTGTTAAACCAATCCAATACCTCAGGCAGTTTCATGATGGGGTTATCATCGTTGGGATGGGCAGCGTGCCCGGGAGTCCCCTCAATGATAGCGTCAAAAACCAATAAACCTTTTTCTGCGATGGCGAGGTGCATTTCAGTAGGTTCCCCTACTATAGCAACATCAATCTTGGGTAGCAGCGGCAAAACACCTCTGAGGCTTTGGTTTCCTGCAATTTCTTCCTCGGCAGTAGCGGCCATTATCAAGTTGTATTTCATGTGTGCGCTGTTGTAGTAGTGGGTGAACAATGCAATCAGTGATACCAGCGCACCACCAGCGTCATTGCTTCCCAGTCCATACAGCTTACCCTCGTCAATTTTTGGTTCAAAAGGGTCATTGGTATAGGCAGCATTGGGTCGCACTGTATCGTGGTGCGAATTCAACAAAAGGGTAGGTTTTTTGTGATCAAAAGCCTTGTTTTGAGACCAAATATTATTTCCTTCTCGCTGGTATGGAATTTGAAAGTGATCAAACCACTGTGCGATCCTGTCAGCTGTTTTTCCTTCCGACTGAGAAAAGGAAGGAATGGAAATTAAATCTTTCAGCAAATCAATCGCTGCTGTTGTTAGCTCATTCATCATTTATTTTTATGGTCGTGTGATTCTCGTTTCCTGTGATCATTTTAGCGGCTCCTATCTTCACCACATTTACCCCGGCATTGAGGGCATCAAAGCAATTGTCGATTTTAGGGATCATTCCCGAGTGAATGCTATTGGCTGCTTTTAATTTTTTATATTTTTCTGGAGTAATGACTTTGATAACACTGTCTTCGTTTTCAATATTTTCCAATACCCCTTGTTTTTCTAAGCAATACCAAAGCGATACTTCAAAATACTCTGACATTGTTTTTGAAATGGTTGCTGCGATGGTGTCGGCATTGGTGTTTAGCAGTTGACCTTTTTTGTCGTGGGTAATGGCACAACACACTGGCGTAATTCCCTCCGCCAGAAGGTGGCCAAAGAATGACCCATTTACTGCTACAATATCCCCAACAAAACCGTAATCGATTTTTTTGACAGGTCTTTTTACAGCCTGAAGGGCATTACCATCTGCCCCAGAAATGCCCAAGGCATTGCAGTCTAAGGATTGTAACTGTGCGACCATGCTTTTGTTAATCTTCCCTCCATAGAGCATGGTAATAATGTCGAGGTTTGGGGCATCTGTTATCCTTCTTCCGTCAACAATTTTGACAGGTACATTAAGTTGATGGGCCATAGCAGTAGCTTTTTTTCCACCCCCGTGAACCAAGATTTTTGGTCCTTTCATATGGGAAAAATCGGTGAGGAAGGACTCCAATGCGGCGGTATCCTCAATAACATTCCCTCCAATTTTAACGACTGACAGCTTATCCATTTATTAGTAATTGTGTGAGGATGGCTTGGGCAGAATAAATCCTATTGTGTGATTGTTCAATCACCAGTGAGTTTGAATTGTCGAGCACCCCATCCGAAGCAACAATATTTCTTCTGATGGGCAGACAATGCATGAATTTTCCATTATTGGTCAATTCCATTTTTTCGGGGGTTACCATCCATTTTTCATCGGTTCTCAAAATTTGCCCGTAATGTTCATAGGAACACCAGTTTTTTGTGTAAACAAAATCGGCTCTTTCCAGGGCCTCTTCCTGATTGGTGAAACATTTTACGTCTGCAGTTATTTCAGGATTAAGAGCATACCCTTGGGGATGGGCAATAACAAAATCTGCCTCCATATGCGCCATCATTTTTGTAAAAGAATTACCCACGGCGTGTGGAAGTGCTTTTGGGTGGGGTGCCCATGTCAAAACGACTTTTGGTTTGTGTTTGGGCAGGTGTTCCTTTATGGTGATGGCATCTGCCAAGGCTTGTAATGGGTGTGCGGTAGCACTTTCCATGTTAATGATGGGTATAGTGGCGTATTTAGCAAAACTTCTTAAAACGATTTCCGCTTCATCTTTTTCCTTGTCCGATAGGGTGGCAAAAGCCCTAATGGCCACCATGTCGCAATATTGAGAAACCACAGCTGCTGCCTCTCTGACGTGTTCTGACCTCAGGCCACTCATTTTTGTTCCGTCCTCAAACTCCAAGGCCCATGATTCCTGGCTGAAATTCATAACCATGGTGGGCAGCCCCAAATTTTGGGCCGCTTTTTGGGTGCTCAATCGGGTTCTCAAACTGGGGTTAAAAAACAATAAACCCAAAGTTTTTCCTCTGCCAATGGTGTCCATTTGGATTGGGTCCTTTTTTAAAGACATTGCCAAATCCAGAGTGGCGTCAAAATTGGGTAAATCTGCTAAGGTGATAAAGTGCTTCATAACAATGCTTCTAAATCGTCAAAAAATTGATCGAAATGAGATTTTTTAACGGTCAATGGTGGGAGAATCCTGATAACGTTTTTGTTGCTACTCCCTCCAGTAAATATCTTTTTTTCGTAGACAAGTCTCTTTCTGAGTGGGGCGACATCATAATCGAATTCCAAGCCCAACATCAGTCCTCTACCTTTCATTTTCACCCCTTCAATTTTCTCTGTACAGCTTCTAAAATAGGCCTCCATCTCTTGAGCGTGGAGCTGAAGTTTTTCCTTTTTTAGGATTTCTAAAACGGCCAATGAGGCGGTGCAGGCCAGGTGGTTACCCCCAAAAGTAGTACCGAGCATACCATACTTGGGTTTTATGTCGGGGTGTACCAATATGCCTCCAATCGGGAAACCATTTCCCATTCCCTTGGCCATACTGATTACATGGGGTTTGATGTTGTTTTTTTGAAAGGCAAAAAAAGTTCCAGATCGGGAAAAACCAGATTGAACTTCGTCTGCGATGAGTGCAGTGTCGTATTGATAACACAATTTTTCCATGGCCAAAACGAAATCGTCCTTGGGCATATCAAGCCCTCCGACCCCTTGTATGGGTTCAAATATAACCGCACAAACATCACCTTTCTGGAGTTCTTGTTCCAAAGCCGCCGCATCGTTAAAGGGAATAAATTTAACCTGCTGTTGTTGGTTGAGGGGGGCATTGATCGCTTGGTTGTCGGTGGTTGCTACTGCTGCCGATGTTCTTCCATGAAAAGCATTTTTAAAGGCTACAACCCTTTTTTTACCATTGTAAAACGAAGCTAATTTGAGCGCGTTTTCGTTGGCCTCGGCCCCCGAGCTACAGAGGAAAAGCTGGTATTCATGTAAACAAGATTGGAGTCCTATTTCGTCTGCCAATTGCTGTTGTAATGGGTTTTCTACTGCATTAGAATAGAAGGCAATATTGTGGAGTTGCTCCTGTATTCTGTTGACATAGTGGGGATGGCTGTGACCTACTGAGATAACAGCGTGTCCCCCGTATAAGTCCAAATATTCTGTCCCACCAGCATCATATACATGTACATCTTTGGCTTTTACAGGGCATACTTCGTAAAGGGGGTAAACATCAAATAGCTTCATGTGTTTTTAAATTACCTTTTGCGCTGTTAAATTATTGCATTTTTATTTCATTGATTTTTTCGAAGGAAGCCATCAGTCCTTTGATCAAAGACGAACTGAGACCTTGGTGCTCCATTTCGTTCAATCCAGTAATGGTACACCCTTGTGGGGTGGTAACCCGATCTATTTCGGTTTCTGGATGGGAGTTGGTTTCAATCAAAAGACTGGCGGCACCCAAAGCGGTATGCATCGACATCTTCATGGATTCCTCGGCGTCAAATCCCATTTGAACCCCACCTTGGGTGGTGGCCCTAATGAGTCGCATCCAAAAAGCGATTCCACTGGCACAGACCACCGTTGCAGCCTGCATTTGTTTTTCTGCAATTTTAATGGTGGTACCCAAACCATTAAAAATGGCTTCAGCAATGGCAATTCTTTTTTCTCCAACAGCATTACTGCACAAACAGGTCATTGATTTCCCCACAGAAATCGCCGTATTGGGCATGCTCCTGATGATGGGGTATTGATTCCCTATTTTGTTTTCCATTCGCTCAATACTGTAACCGGTAATGGCGGAGATCAATACATGTTTGCCAGTAAGCTCTTCTTTGATATCCTCTAAAATATGGTCAAATTGACTGGGTTGAACAGTAAAAATAATGATGTCTGAATTTTTTACTGCTTCTTTATTGTCATCCGTAATGATTACGTTGTTATACTCTTTCCATTTTTTGATGGCTTCAAGGTCTCGCTTTGTCAGGTAAAGTGCGGTATACGTGTTGTTGTAAACCAATCCCTTGGCAATGCTCAATCCTAAATTTCCCGATCCTATTATCGCTATTTTCATTGTATATTTTTTTTGTTGTTAAAACACACTGGCTTTAAGTTGTAACCCTAAATCTTCTTCCCAGCCCATCATGAGATTTAAGTTCTGAATGGCTTGTCCCGAAGCTCCTTTCAAAAGATTATCGATCACGGAGGTCACCAATAATTGATCCTCGTATTGATGTAAATGCAAAGCGCAGTGATTGGTATTTAACACTTGTTTGAGGGTAATCTCTTTGTCCGATAAGTGTGTAAAAGGATGACTATTATAAAAATCCTTGTACATCGCTTCTGCATCTTTTAGGCTGCCGTCGAAGGGGGTGTAACAACTCGCAAAAATACCCCTTGTGAAATTCCCCCTCTGAGGTAAGAAATAAAGTTTGGGGTTCCCCAATGTTTCTTCGATTTCACCCAAATGTTGATGGGTAAAAGGCTTGTACCAAGAAAAGTTATTGTTTCTCCAGCTAAAATGACCTGTAGAACTCAATCCTACCCCAGCACCGGTACTTCCAGTGGTAGCGTTGACGTGGATGGGCGCAGTAATTTTTCCATTTTTTGACAAAGGCAAAAGGGCCAACTGTATGGCCGTTGCAAAACAGCCCGGATTGGCAATGGCATTGGCATCTTCTATTTCCTTCTTTTGATTTTCAGGAAGTCCATAAACAAAATTATATTTTTGGTACTGTGCGTTAGCACTAAGTCGAAAGTCATTGCTTAAGTCAATGAGAATTGTTTTCTCAGAGAATTGATTTTGATTCAAAAAAGCCACGGATTTGCCATGCCCTACACACAAAAAAACAACGTCAACTTCCGTATTGATGTCTGAAGTGAAATTGGGTGCTTCAGCTCCTAATAAATCAGCGTGGGTGTGGTGCAAGGGAGTTCCAGGTCGGGTAGTGCTGTACACAAAATCCAGTGCTAAGGCAGGGTGATATAATACCAACCTTATCAGTTCGCCTCCGGTATATCCAGATCCACCTATGATGCCTACTTTTTTCATTATTTTTTATTTACGAATTGGTAAATTTTATTCTGATTGGACAACAGCTTTATAAAGCCTTTTGCATCCTCTGCAGTCCAGCCTTTATTTAGCTCACCGTAGCTACCAAAGGCAGCGTTCATCAGATCGTGTTCTGATTCAATTCCATTGAGTTCAAATCGGTAGGGATGAAGGCTTATAAACACGGTTCCACTAACTGTTTCTTGACTGCTGAGAAGAAAGGCTTCCAAATTTCTTAAAACAGGATCCAGATATTGCCCCTCGTGAAGCAGCATACCATAGAAATTACTGAGCTGTTCTTTTTGAAACTGTTGCCATTTACTCAAGGTGTGTTTTTCCAATAGGTGGTGCGCTTTTATAATCAAAAGCGGGGCAGCAGCCTCAAAACCAACCCTTCCTTTTATACCTATTATGGTATCGCCAACATGAATGTCCCTTCCGATACCATATTTTTTTACTTGCGCTTGCAGTTTATTGATGTTATTGACTGGCTCGTCAATGATACCATTGATACCTGTCAATTCACCTTTGGTAAACTGGAGGCTTATTTGCGCTGTTGATCCCTCTTCCACTTGGGAGGGATAGGCAGATTCGGGGAGAC
>PBCE01000011.1 GCA_002716845.1 Flavobacteriaceae bacterium
TAAAAAAAACCCTAACTGGAGAGATACAAGAAAATTAATTCATGATAATTATTTTGAGTCTATTTATGGTTTTAAGGTTCCTATTGAAGATAGACATAAAACATCTATAATAAATGGCTTGTCTGGAATAATGGCCATTCTTTATGGAAAAGGAGACTTTACAAAAACCTTGAGTATCGCTACTTCTGCTGGATACGATTGTGATAACCAAGCAGCTACATGCGGTGGATTAATCGGGGTATTAAATGGCGCAAAGGCAATCCCTGAAAGATTTACACTTGAACTTCCAAGCAGAAATAAATGGCAAGAACCTTTCAATAATCAGTACATAAATTATTCGAGAGATGGACTCCCAAATTACAATAGAATTGATGATATGATGGATAGGATATATGCTATTGCAGAGGAGGCAATCCTTAAAAATGGAGGTTTTAAGAAAAAAATATTAGAAAAAGAATATTTATTCATTAAGACGGACTTTTAGTAAATAAGAATTTTTTATATGTTAGAATAAAGGCATACCCTACTCATTAAGTTCTGGTAGTTCATTCTCTTTTGTTGGTTTTGTTAAATTTGTGATAACTAACCATAAATTATTTAAAATGAAAAATTTGATATTATTAGTATTATTTGTTTTTCCCATTTTTTCTATCTCTCAAACAGTCAAATCGTTTAATGGTAAAGAAATAAATTTTTACGGAAAAAAGTTTATAATTCCATCATCTGAAAATGACGCCAAAATTAAGTCATCGGACATTTTAACTAGTGGAAAAATTGTTTCGTCTTGTCCAAAAAAAGGTTGCTGGGTAAAAATAATTACAAATTCTGAGGAGGTGTTTGTTACATTTAAAGACTATTCATTTTTTGTTCCCAAAGAAGGAATTAGAGGTAAAGAAATAGTAATAAATGGAATTATAAAAACCGATACTATATCTATTTCTCAATTAAAACATTATGCATATGATGCAGGTGAATCCGAGGAATTTATTTCAAAAATAACACATCCTAAAATTACCAAATCTATAGTTGCTGATGGCGTGGTAATCATTGATTAATGTATATACCCAAACAGTTCCTATTCTCTTTAGGTCATAAGTTTTGGTTAAAGCATTAAGCAAATACTAAAACTATAATAGTTTAAAAGAATGGACGAAATTTTGTAAATCTTGGAAAAAACCATCAACTATTCCTGCGGGACCCTTTTTGTTTTAAAAAAAAGTGGATGGAATCTTGGATAGATTTCTTGGGCAATGAAGATTAGCCTCTACTAGCTGAATTATTTTGGTCTAAGAGTGTCCCAATGTCCCAAACCCTAGGGTAGAAAACTGGGACACCTAATTAGTCTCAAACTTTGATTATCAAAACCTTTAAAACACCCCCAGACCAAACCCTTTGTGATTTTAAATAACTTGCGGGTTATTCTGATCTTAAGATGTATAGGAGTTTAGAGAAATTGCTATATTGTAGCATAAATAACTCAACTGTGAAAATGATAATCCCCTTCATTTTTCTTAATATTTCTTTCATTTTAAATGCTCAAGTTGAAGATTTAGAATTTAAACTTTACGACAGTAGTGAGGAAATAGTTCCTTTAAGAAAAAGCTCTCAAACTATCGGAAAATGCTGTCAATTAGGTAAGGCAATGTCAAAATTAACAGGTGGTTTAAGCGATGTTTTTTTAACCCAAAGCGAATTAAATAATGACGGATCTTATACTGTTTTTTTTGTGAGTATGTTTACAATTGGCTTTGACACTGAACTTACACAGTTTGGATTAGAAAATCCAACTTCAAAAATATCAAGCTTTCATCTCGCTGATGAAGAAAGGTTTAATCTTCTTCAAGAGCTGATGATTAAGGGTTATAAAACTTTTAAGGCTCATCCAATAATTAAGAGAATAAAATATATAGATATTTCCCAAGTTTTAAAAGGAGGGAAGAATGAGGGAGACAAATTATTATTAAGATTTCACAATAAAAAAATTATTAAATATGTTTCGTTTCAAATGTTTGATAATGAAACTGGGTTTAAAACCTCTGGACGACCGATATTTTCAAAATTTATTGGACAACTATTTGGTTCAACCGAAATAATTGCTACTGATCATTAAAAATTAACTTACCACATTTTAAGGTTTTATTAGAATGTTACTTAATAATTAAGAAATAATTAGTCAACAAAGGATTGTTTTTGTTTAACTATAAACTCACCTTTCATAAGGTTATAGTGACCTGGGAAAGAACAAATAAAAACATATTTTCCTGGCTCAGGCGATTTAAAATTAATTGTTGTAGTTTCTCCACCACCAATCATTTTTGTGTAAGCTAACGTTTGATCTCCTGTAGGAATATAATCTGTTTTTTTTGCTACCACGGCTTTTCTGGCAAAATCATCAATATTAATTCCTTTCTTTAATAGAACAAAGTTATGACCCATAAATTCTTTTCCTATTTTCCCCTTGTGATTTAATGTTAAATAAATATTTTTTCCATCTTCAACCTCGATAATTTTTTTGTCATATTGCATCGAATCGAAAGAATTTAAAACAATTTTAACTTTATTAGGATCATCAACATCGAAATTATCAAAAGTTTCAACTTTGGTTCTTTTGTATTCAAACTTCTCTTTCTTTTTTTCTTTTTTTGTGCCACAGGAACAAATAAAAGTGATCATTAAAATGATTAATAATTTTTCTTTCATTCTAGCTTTTAGTTTTTTTAAAATTAAGAAACATTCTCTATATAAACCTATAAATTTTATTAATATTAGACTTTTTGGAAACCAAATATACACCAACCAAAATGAGCAAAAAGGCAACGGCCTTAACTAAGTCTAATTCACCATTTCCAGTATATACCTCATAACCAATGGCAATAATGGGCTGGGCATAAGCAAAGGCGCCCACAGTTGATGCTTGAAGATTTTTCAATGCATGCAAGTTGAGTAAATAAGTGGGAAAAGTTGTCCTTAGAACTACAAAAGCAATTCTCCAGAATGCGTCAAAAGGCATGACTGAACAGTTTACTTGTGAATACTCTCCAACATTTTCGGGAAATGTAAGGATAAAGACAATTAAATAAGGAGGTTTGTGCTTAGAAGGAAAATGCTCTATCCAGCTAAGCTACGCGTCCCATTTTTATTTGTTTAAAATAAATTTTGGGCAAACATAATAGATAGATTTTTTCGTGCCCCACGGTTACAAATTATTATGTGAGATTAATTCAATAAAAATACCCACCAAGTTTGTTATATTAGTTAAAAATATTTTAACCGTGAATAGAAATCAATTTATAAAAAAATCAATGGCAGCCGGAGCAGCAGGTCTGTTTTTACCTAGCCTAAATAGCTATAAATTTTCTAAAAATATAAAAAACACTTCCGCAAATGATCAAATCAATATCGGAAGTATTGGAATCAACGGAATGGGTTGGTCAAATACCTTAAAAGCCCTAAAAGTCCCTGGTGTTAACCTCGTTGCAGTCTGCGATGTTGATCAAAATGCCATTACACGTCGCTTGAATGACAAAACGGTTGCCGACATTAAAGATAAGATAAAGATTTACAGCGACTACCGTAAAATGCTTGATCAGGACGATATTGACGTGGTTTATATCGGTACTCCCGACCACTGGCATGCATTAATGATGATTGACGCTGCTGCGGCAGGTAAGCACATTTACGTCGAAAAGCCTATTGGAAATTCCATTGGAGAATGTGAAGCCATGGTAGCTGCACAAAAAAAATATGGCAGTATTATACAAGTAGGTCAGTGGCAACGCAGTAGTACACATTTTCAAGAGGCCATGTCATTTGTTCACAGTGGAAAGCTCGGCCCCATAAGAACTGTAAAAGTATCTTGTTATCAAGGGTGGATGCGTCCCCAACCCATCGTTGCTGATAGTGCTGTTCCAGATGGGATTGACTACAAAGCGTGGTTGGGACCCGCCCCCAACAAGCCTTTTAATACCAGTAGATTTCATTTTCATTTTAGGTGGTTCTGGGATTATGCTGGTGGGCTGATGACAGATTGGGGTGTTCATTTACTCGATTATGCACTTATTGGCATGAAAGCAACTGTTCCAAAAACCATCGTCGGTTTAGGAGGTCAGTTTGCATATCCCGATTACAGTCAAGAAACACCAGATACGCTCACTACATTATATGAATTTGATGGTTTTAATTTGGTATGGGATTCGGCCATGGGCATCGACAATGGTTCTTATGGTAGAAATCACTGTATTGCTTTTATAGGCAACAACGCAACATTGGTTGTTGACAGAAGTGGTTGGGAGGTTATAGAGGAAAAAAGGAGTGAAAATAAAGTTATTGTTCCGCTTCAAAAGAAATCTAATAATGGTCACCAACAACACCAATTTAATTTTATGCAAGCCATTAGAGAAAACAAACCTGAGTCACTGAATTGCAATGTGGAGGAAGCTGCCCATGTTGCAAAAGTAGCTCAGATGGGGAATATATCTTTTCGCGCCAATCAAAAATTGAGCTGGTCAGCAAAAAACAACCAATTTGAAAATTCCGGGATTAATGAAAAGTATTTCACCAAGGAATATCACAACGGATACCAATTTCCCAAAATCTAGTATTATTCTTTATGAATAAAATTATTGCTAAGGCCCCGGGCAGGGTTTGTTTGTTCGGAGATCATCAAGACTATTTGGAATTACCCGTAATTGCAAGCGCCATAGATCGTTTTATTACCATTGAGGCTGTAGAAAATAGAAATGATTTTTTTGATATCCATATGCCCGATTTGGATCAGAAAAGGAAAATTTCCCTATGCGATAGTTCAGAGAAGATTGAAAGAGGTGACTTTCTTCTGGTCGCATTAAAGGTGTTAAAAAAAAAGGGGGTTATTCCTTCGCGTGGATATGAGGTTGTCATCACCAGTGACATCCCCATAAATGCCGGTTTGTCCAGCTCCTCAGCGCTTACTGTTGCATGGATAAAATTTATTATTGCTGCTTTTTCTGACCAGTCTTTTAGCCCCAAGGAAATTGCACTGCTGGCCTACGAGACAGAGGTAATTGAACAAGGCTCTTCTGGAGGAAAAATGGATCAGTTTACCATTGCTCTGGGAAATACAATATTCCTAAATACCAAAACCGATGCCGTTGAGAGTTTTAACGGTATTGAATTGAACCTAATTGTAGGTGTGTCTGGTTTGTCTAAAGACACTTTTGGAACACTGTCCCACCTAAAAGGAAATGCATGGAAAGCGATTCACCAAGTCATGGAAAAAGAATCACATTTTGATATTGCGCAATGTAAAGTTGAGGATTTAAGAGAAAAAATGATGAGGGTATCCGAAACTTTAAAGCCCTATTTCTATGCGGCAGTTCACAATTATGACATCACAAAAAGAGCCTTGCAAGCTTTTAATGATAAAAAAACAAACCCCAAATTTATTGGCTCAATGATGAATGAACACCACCACATTCTTTCATCTTATCTAAAAATAACTCCCCCCTTGATGGAAAAAATGATAACGGCTGTCAACGAAGCTGGAGCACTCGGCAGCAAGATTGTAGGTTCTGGAGGCGGCGGATGCATCGTGGCCATAACTTCAGGTCAGAACAATGAATCCATTATTGAGGCAATCATGGCAACAGGCGCCACGGATGCTTTTTCTGTAAAAATAACTGGTGGGCCAACCATTAAAACAATTGCCTCATGACGGACAATATAATAATCTTAGCAGGAGGGGCCTCCTCTAGAATGAAAAAATCAACGGCACAAAACTTGACTCCAGACAAAGTTACGCAGGCCAATCAATTAAGTAAAGGTTTGATAGAACTCAAAGGAAAACCCTTTTTAAGTTATTTACTTAAACACATTTTGGAAGCCGGGTTTAAAAATGTATTTATCATCACGAGAGCCAAATCTGATAACTATAGGAAGGCTTTTGAAAATAAAGCTGAGTTTGAAGGTTTAAAATTCCAGTTTGCTACCCAATTTATCCCTGAGGGGAGAGAAAAACCAATGGGTACCGCCGATGCGCTTTATCAGTGTTTAAATAAGTTCCCTCATCTAAAGGAAAGTAAATTTTGTGTCTGTAACAGCGATAACTTGTATTCTCTGAAAGCGCTTAAATTATTAAAAAACAGCACTGCACAACAAGCGATTCTAGCCTATGATATCGATCATCTAAATTTTAGTAGGGCTCGCATTTCTCGCTTTGCTGTGATGCGATTCAATGCGGACAATAAATTAATGTCTATTGTTGAAAAGCCTGAAGAAAATGAAATTCATAAATACACCGACTCCTCAGGAAAGATAAGGGTCAGCATGAACATTTTTTTATTCGATGGGCAATTGATTTTTAAACACTTGGAAAACTGCCCCTTGCACCCCTCCCGAAATGAAAAGGAATTGCCCACCGCTTTGTTAAATATGATTTATGAAAATGCAGTGGTAAATGGCATTCCCATAGCAGAGCATGTTCCAGACCTGACCTCTAAAGAAGATATTGCTGTACTGGAAAAATATTTAGGAGAAAATTAATCCCCGAATAAAACCATATTTATAAATTTGAACTTTAAAAATACATCCCTATGGCAAGTCATTTATCATTAAGATCAGGAAATCCAGTTCTTACTAAAAACACTTTTAATAGTGGTTTAGATGTATCTGAAACAATGACCATCAATGGAACGGTAAACAAAACCGCCATCAGTTTATTTTTATTGATAGGAACGGGCTATTTTACATTTGGTGTTATTAATCCCGTTATTTTAATCGTTTGTGGTATTGCCGGTTTTATAACAGCCATCGTTACAGTATTTAAAAAACAATGGGCCCCCATCACAGTTCCTATATATGCAATTTTGGAAGGGGGATTATTGGGTGGCGTATCTTATATGTACAACAGTATGTATAATGGTATTGTAACCGATGCGATTTTCCTTACTGTGGGTATTCTATTGTCATTACTTTTCGCTTACAGATCAGGACTCATAAAACCTACGGAAAACTTTAAACTGGGTATTTTTGCTGCTACAGGAGGTATTGCAATTGTCTATATAATCAACATGGTCATGGGGTTCTTCGGCTCCAGTATGGGGGTGATGCAAATTGACAATGCCTCACCAATAAGCATCGGCTTCAGTGTTGTGGTAGTAATCATTGCAGCCCTCAATTTAGTTTTGGATTTTGACTTTATCGAGGAAGGTGCGGAAAGCGGAGCTCCAAAATACATGGAGTGGTATGGTGCCTTTGGTTTACTTGTGACCTTGATTTGGCTCTACCTAGAAATATTGAGACTTCTTGCCAAAATCAATTCCAGAAAATAGACACTACGGCTTAAGGTTTAAAAAAGTCTTCTTCGCTGATGACCATGAAATTCCCCTCCATGGAAGCGTCGTAGAAAAAGGTAAACGTGTGCCGTTCTCCATAGTTGATCACTGTTTTCTGGGTATCCTCGAAATAAAACTCTTTGGATTTATACTGTAAGTAAACCCGAGAAATCGGCATGCCCGTAAACAAATATTCATCTTTATTACGAATGTACACGTGATTCAGGTAGTTTTTATATTGATCTCGAACACAAACAATGATATCGTGATCTACGGTATTTTTAACTAGAAGATAGGTTTTTGCAATTGGGTTGACGACGTCGTCGGGATAACGGTCGGCAAAAGTTTTATCTCCTGTTTGCCCTCTTTGAGCAAATAAAACCTGGGTAATTAACATTAGAAAGAGGATGCCGAAACGATGTGCCATGGTCGAAAGGTTTGCATCTAAATTAATAAAAACTAATCATTTAATACAAAAAATTCAAGGCTTTGAATTACTGATGAATCCCGCAATATTCTTCGGTGACCCAAGCCCTCCGTCAGTAACAAATTACTGTTGCTAATACTATTGTTTATATTTATTCCTTCACAAACATCCACTTCCCTATCATTTTTATCATGTATCACCAAGGTCTTTGCTTTTATTACCTTTGAAAATTGCGATGCTGAAAGTTCTTCCACTTGATGCCCTGTTTTTTTAGTAAAGTAATCCAACATCAGCTGACTGGCTTTTGCCCCGAGGGAAATCATTTTAAAATATTTCTCAAAAACAGTAATGACTTTATCGAAGGGACTGATCAACACTAATTTCTTAATGCTGTGATTATGGGCGGCTACATAAGCGCTGGAAAAGGCACCGCCAGAGTACCCAACTAATATTTCAATAGGACCCCAGTATGTCATCATTTCCTCCAATGTATCGATCATCTCGGGTATGTTGGTTGTAAGCCCTTCTGATTCGCCGTGGGCCAAGGCATCATAGGCATATACATTATAGTTTAGCTCCCTAAACCGGCTTATAATTTTATAGAAATTTGTAGCCCTACTGCTCCATCCATGTACAAAGAGAATTTTCGGTCCGCTTCCCTCCCACTGATAACAAGCCACGTACCTGTAAGATTTATTTATTTGATAAGAAAACTTTTTTGCTTCTTTGTAAACGGAGACTTCCCGTTCTGGTCTTTTGTACTTAAACGGTTTACTAAATAAAAAAGCAGCCAGACGCATCCCCCAATAAGGGCTTATGAATTCCATCAAATGAATTGAAAACAGCAATAATTTGGGTACAACCACCCCTTGATTGTGTTTGGATTTGTTTTCCATGTGGCCAAATATACCAGTAAATTGATAAAGTCTCTATTGTTTAAACTAACGAGCCGAACAACCTAATGTATATTTTATGTTGATTTTACATATATTTAATTAAAACCATAGAAATTAATCACTAAAGCTTAATTATGTTAGTTAGGTACTACATCAAATTTTTAATTTTTTTATTTTTGTTATTATCGTGTAAAATTGAAAATAGCATTGAAAAAAAATCTTCAACAACTAATGAACAAGGCATTGAATTTAGTGTCAATGCTTTTTCTTTTCATGACCTGCTAACAACAACTTACCCTCAAAACAACGAGCAAGTTTTTTCGCTTTTAAATCTACTGGATTGGTTTCATTACAAACAAATTAAAGCCGTTGATCCAACAGGGTATTATTTCCCGGGATATCCCAATCCTCCCTCTAATGCCTTCATCAATAAGTTCATAAGCAAAGCAAAAAAATACGGGATCAAAATAAGTGGTACCGGAATAAGAAATGATTTTGCTCATCCAAATCCTAAAGTTAGACGTGAAAGTATCAAAAGAGCCATTGCCTGGTTGGCCGTGGCATCAAAACTGGAAGCCCCTGTATTGAGGTGTTTTGCCGGAAAGATGCCAAAAAGTGTGGACGAAGCTTGGGAAAAAACGGCAGACAAGGTCATTGAATCCGTCAGAGAATTGATCCCCTATGCAAAAAAATATGGGGTGAAAATTGGGATTCAGAACCATGGTGACATTTTAAGGACAGCGGACCAGTGTACTTATATTTTAGATCAATTGGATTCCGAGTGGGTAGGTCTTGTATTGGATACAGGTCACTTTCACACAGACGATCCTTACAAAGACATAGAAGAGATGGTGCCCTATGCTGTTAACTGGCAAATCAAAGAATATACCGATGGAAGTAAACGTGAAGTAAAAATGGACTACAGTAAAATTATTGAACTCATTATTTCAGGGGGGTACAAGGGATTTGTACCCGTTGAATCTTTAAAAAAGAAAAACGAACCTTATGATCCTTTTGAAAGAGTAGAAAAAATGTTGGTGATATTGAATCAGGAAGTAAAACAATTCAATTCAAATTAAAATGATAATTACATAAAATATTAAATTATGAAATTTATCAAGTCATTAACTGTTATTTTCTGGATCTCCGTCAGCCTTTCTCCAACAACAGCACAAATTCATTGGAAAGAGGTAAAATCGGTAGAGGATTTTTACCAAACCTATCCCGAACATTTAATTTTTATGTTCGATCAAATTAATCTCGATCAAAAAGGATTAGAGTCTGTAAAACAATATCACGACCAACAAAATTATGTAGCAGCCTCAATGGCCCTGCTGAATTATTATAAAAAAAGTATAACTGTTTCGAAATACAGAAAGCTTCAGCCCCCAATAAGTTCAAAAAGAATCCCAGCAGCAGACACCATTCTAAGCGATGTTTTTGAAGTGCAAAATGTAAAAGGTAGAATTCCCATTCTAAAAGATGGACACCGCGACTGGGATTACAAAGGCCCCAACAATGACCTTGAATGGGCATGGCTTTCCAATCGCCACAGTCAGCTTTACACCGTTTTTAAAGCCTATATGGAAACTGGAAATCCTAAATATGCCGAATATGCAGACGAATTCCTGCGTGATTTTATCATCAAAAGCTGGCCATATCCAAATAGTAAAACAAATACTAAAGGATTGGTATGGAGGGGACTGGAAGTTTCGTTCAGAGCAAAAAAATGGAGTGAAATTTTTTACACCTCTTTAGGAATAGAATATTTTAATCCTGCCACCCAACTGATGATCCTCGCCAGTCTGCCCGAACACGCACATTACAATCGTCATTTCCATTCCAAACAAGGGAATTGGCTGACCATGGAAATATCCGCACTAACCTGTGTTGCGGCCTATTTTCCTGAGTATAAAAATTCTGCGAAATGGATCAACTATTCCATCGATCAGATGTTTGCCAGTATGAAAAAACAAATATATCCCGACGGTGTTCAAACAGAATTGGCTTCTCATTACCACAATGTTTCGCTTTACAATTTTGAACTCTTCTATGATATCTGTAAGGAAGTTGGGAAAACCCTCCCCCAAGAGTATGAGAAAATACTCATCAAAATGTTTGATTATACTGCGAAAAACATGCGCCCCGATGGCAGCAGGGTCCTCAACAATGATTCTGATCGAGGTAATGGAACAGACAACAATCAAGCTATTATTTTAAACACCCTCAAAAAATTCGATAGACCCGATTGGAGATACATTGCAACCAATGGAAAATTGGGATCAAAACCCCTTCAGTCGTCGTTTTTTTATCCTTGGGCAGGGCAGCTCATCTCCAGAAGTGGATTTGATACCCAAGCCCATTGGTCATTTTTTGATGTGGGCCCCTGGGGAACAGGACATCAACACCAGGACAAACTCCACCTGTCTGTAACCGCTTTTGGCACTGACTTCTTGGTCGATTCAGGACGTTTTGCCTACCGTGGTTCAGTGGCAGAGCGCTACAGACTTTACGCCCAGAGCAGTGCTGCGCACAACGTGGTTTTGATCGATGATAAAAATCAAAATCCTGGTCCCACAGAAGTAAAAAATGCACTGGACAAAACCCATTTCAAAATTCACAAGGATTATGATTACGCCTACGGAGACTTTAATGACTTTGAAAATTTATCGGGTAGTGCCAAACATACCAGAGCTGTTTTTTATCTCAGAAATGGGTTTTGGTTGGTAGCGGACAAAATTAAAACCGATCGCCCCAGAGCGCTAAAATTTTTGTGGCACTGGCATCCCGAAGTCAAAATCATACAAGGCGAAAAAAACATTAAAGGCCGCCATAAAAACGGGACGCTAAGTTTGACGGCTTTAGGTGATCAAAATTTTAAGATTTCAGAATTAAGAGGACAATTAGAACCCAGCGTTCAAGGTTGGTATAGTCCTGAATACAACATCTATGCACCCAATAGCGTGACAGAATTTTCTACGAACATAGACCAAGAGGAACATTTCTTGTGGTTGATTGTTCCTGAATCAGAAGATTCTCCTGCCCTATCAATAGAGAAGATAATAACCCACGAAGACCATTTTAAAATAAAATTCACCTTTAACGGTCAAAAAAAGAAACTGGTTTTACCTTTTGAGGATGCCACCAAGGTCGATTTAAATTAAAAATGGAACATGCCAAATATATTACAAACCAAAAAGATGGGGTGAGTAAGGGGTTTTAAACTTCAAAGACTACTCTCTTAAGGTTGAAAATACTTGGGGTTGGGTGTAGTCTACCAAGCGATTATCTTCATCCCAAACTCTTACTTTCCAAAAATAGGTTTTTCCTGGCCTGAGTCGTTTTCCATTGTATTCGATGGCGTTTGAAGAGGATGAAACCACGCGCTTGCTGTCCCATAAATCAACATTGTTTCCCTCTATAGTCTCAGCATTTGAAGCCACCAAAATCTGATAAGCAGATTGGGATTTTAAATTTTCTGGGAGTTTCCATCTAAAAACCGGTTTTATCTCAGCAAATTCATTTTTCTGAATATCAATTTTTAAATCTTTGGGAGGATTACGGTATGCATTACCCTTGTTTTTAATTAATTCTTCCAATTTGCTGCGTAGTTTCTGAGCAACAGTAGTATACTTTTTCTTTCCTATCAAATTGTTAATCTCCTGCGGGTCAGCATTCAAGTCATATAGCTCTTCAATGGTTTTATCATTGACATATCTAAAATATTTCCACTTTTCTGTTCTTACCCCCTCACTTGGAGGAATTCTTGTAAAATCCCACAAGTGCTCGATTAAAACCGTATCTCTTTTAATCGACTTGGAACTGTTATTGACAAGCGGCATTAAGCTTTTTCCTTGCCAAGAATTAGGAATCTTTACCCCTGCCAAATCAGCTATGGTGGAGGGTACATCAACATTGAGTACCATTTGATCTACAGGAGCTTGTGGCTTTCCCCTTGGATCATAAATGATGAGGGGTACTCGGATCGAATTTTCGTACATCAACCACTTACCAGCAAATTGTCTTTCACCGAGAAAATAACCATTGTCTCCCATTAGGATAATTACCGTATTGTCGGCAATACCCTGCTCCTCTAACTTTTCTCTTATTCTTTTGATTTCCAAGTCTATACCCGAGATCATTCTGTAATATCCTTTAAGGCTGTGTTGGTATTTTTCGGAATTATCATATCGCCAGGTCCAGCGTAGTCTATTAAAACCTTCGCGAACGATTTTAGGCTGTGATTCAAAATACATGTCCTCACCCAATGCTGGTCCCGGAATGCTGGTATTACGCAACAACTTATCTGTGGTTTGTTGCCAAAAATACTGTTCCTCGGCGCCGTCATGGGCGTGTGGAGCACTAAAACTAATTGACAAGCAAAAAGGTTTATCACTGGAGCCATTTTTATCGATATAGTCCAATGCTTTTTGACCCGTATAGCGGGTTAGGTGAACGGTGTCATTCTCTATTTTTTTATAGAAATAGCCTCTTTTATCTCTGTAACGATTGTTCCTGTCATATGACTCATAGGTGTCAAATTGTTGGTCTAATTCGTTATATTTAACACCATACTTGCCAAAAAAACCGGTGTGATAACCCTGCTGTTTTAGCAATACTGGATAGGAGCTTTTCATGTATTCTGAGCGAATATTACCCGTTTGAAAATTATAATTATGCGCCCTTTCGTAGAGTCCTGTTAAAATTGTGGCCCTACTGGCTGCACAAATTGGAGTAGTAACAATTGCTGTTTTAAAAAAAGTGCCTGATCTGGCCAAATTATCCATCACAGGGGTCCTCACATAGCGATTTCCTGCTATACCTATTGCATCAAAACGCTGGTCGTCGGTAAGTATCAATATGATGTTGGGCGGAATTTGTGAAGATTTTTCGTGGTCCTGCGCAATAATTGGAAGATTTAAACCATAAAATAGTAGGGCTAAAAGAAGTCTAATTTTCATTTTAAATTGAATTTATACAAGTTTAATGATAAATGTTGAAAGTGAGTTTTTTGCATTAGATATTAAATTTAAAATCAAAAGACTGAAAGGATTAAGCCCTCCTCTACTCCCTAATAGTCGTCCCTTGAATAAAGACTAAAGTATTTGGAAAAGTTTTTACAAGTAAAGTAAACCATGGACAGACTGAGAAAATTTTGTTGATGTGCCAATATATTAATCTTGGGCTTTTAACTTCTTTAAAAAAATAATATATTGTTAATTAATAAACTATACCAATTTATAAAACTACATATAATCATGAGTACACAAAATCGAAGAGATTTCATCAGAAAATCTACCTTAGGTGGACTAGGCTTGGCCAGCGCCTCGACCATGGGAATTAGTGCCAAAAGCTATAGGAACATCGCAGGTGCCAATGACCGCATTAATGTGGCCATCGCCGGATTGGGAAGAAGATTGGGAGCCTTTTTCTCTCCCATCGCCCACAAAGATAGTAATGCTCGATTGGCCTACCTCTGTGATGCGAAACAAAGTCAAATGACCCGAGCCGCCGAGAGGTTTAAAAAGCATATCGATTACAAACCAAAGTTGGAACAAAATATTTTTAAAGTCTTAGAAGACAAAAAATTGGATGTTCTTATCAATGCTATGCCAGACCACTGGCATACACCAGGAGCCATTATGGCCTTGAAATCTGGAAAGCATGTATATGTAGAAAAGCCCAGCAGCTGTACCATGAAAGAAAATGAACTTCTGGTAGCGGCTGCAGATAAATACAGCAAAGTAGTCCAAATGGGGAATCAGCAAAGATCATCAGCTCACACCCAGCAGATTGTTAAAAAGATTCATGAAGGAATTATTGGTGATGTCTACAAGGCTGTAGCATTTTACAGCAGCGGACGCGGTGAAGTACCTCATCAAAAAAAGGCGGCTGTGCCAGAGGGGTTGGATTGGAACCTTTGGCAAGGCCCTGCAGTACAAAGAGAATATACCTCAGAAACTTGGGATTACAATTGGCACTGGTACGGTTGGAATTACGGTACTGCTGAAATGGGGAATAATGCAACACACGAATTGGATGTTGCCCGATGGGCACTTAATGTAAATCTCCCCAATCGGGTAGAGGTAGAATCTGATAAAAGACATTTTGTCGATGATGGGTGGGAAATGTATGACACCATGTTGGCGAGATTCACTTTTGAAGACAATAAAATCATTGAGTGGGACGGAAAAAGTAGAAATGCCTACAATACCTACGGAAGTGGCCGTGGCGTGGTCATCTTTGGATCTGAAGGCTCTGTATTTGTAAATAGAAATCTCTATAAACTGTTTGACAGAGGAGGAAAAGTGATTGAAGAGGTGAGCAACGACGGAAGCGAAGGTGGTATGGCACTGGGAGGGGGTGGAAATATGTCTACCCTTCACGTGATGAATTTCTTCGATACCATAAGAGGTAAAGCCAAACCCAACGCCCCGATTGATGAGGCCAATGTCTCCATGTCTATGATTCATTATGCCAATGTGTCCTCAAGGATCAAGCAAAACTTTGAGGTTGACCCTGTGAAGGGAACCATGTACAGCAGTGAAGCGATGAAACATTGGAGTAAACCTTACGAACCCACTTGGGAAAGCAAGTTTTTGACCCTTTGATCTTTACAATTAATTGATCTAAAAAAACCATCACGTGTTAATACCATGATGGTTTTTTTGTTGTATAAGCTTATTAAATTTCTTTAAGGAGTACTACCCAGCCTTCGAGGGAATCCTCAGGAGGAATACCTATGTTAACGATCCCCATTGCATCCACACTAGGAAAATAAACTTTTTGGAGCTCGCCTACAGTTCGAGTATTGCACCACTGCACATTTAATTTCTTATCCAAGTTACCTTGGTTTAAAGAAGTTGTTTTTAGTTCCATTGAGATATAGACCAAATAGATCTCGTCTATTTTGGAAACACAAAGAGTTTAATAATCTGTGTTTAAATGCCCCAAGGGCTACTTCTCAAAAGTGTATTTTTTTTTTAAAAATTTATGTTAATACAACCATCATTTTAATATCCAGATTAGTGGATGCCTAACAGGTAGGTTTCGTATTAATTCTGAATGTGATGGATACTTTGGTAATTTTAGATATAATTCTAAGTAATTTAAATTACCATATGCTAATGCTCCAAACAACAAAGCTGGATGACAAACAGGCCACTCTTCCCAAATAAAAATATCTTTTTCGTAAGGCCACTCAGATTTTTCTTTAATATAAGGATATATAAATTCAAGCCCTTTTTTTATTGACTTTCCATCATTGGTTTCATATTCAAATAAGTTGACTTCAGGGGTATGCAATATTTTAGCTAAGTTGAAAAAAGCATCAATGTTAAACAGAGAATAGCCATAAGGTTTGGTCCTTTTTAATTCCAAAGGAAAGCTTCCGTCATTAGCCATTTGGTTTGGAAGGAGTATATTCTTAAATCGATCAACACACAATTTTATGACCTCATCATTTTCAGTAAGAACTGCCATTGAAGATGCAGTTGCTGCCCAGCAAGTGCCATGATTGTTTTTCCAATTCATTTCTGAAATTCCATATTCATGGGTAGTCATCCAGTTTAGAAACTCACTAAACCAAGATTTTATTTGTTCTGCATCTTCAGCACTAATTCCTCCCTTATCTTCAAGAACTTTAACCGATTGAGCAACTTCTACTAGGTGGTATGCATCTATCAATCCTATACCTCGACCGGTTACTTTACCATATATAGCTTGGGCATATAACAAATGAGGATTCATCTTTGTTGAAGGATTTACGAACCAAGCGTTCAAATGTTCTAGAGCCTTTTCTAAATATGCTTCATCCTTAGTAAGCAACCATGCGGAAGTTAAAGTAGCAGTTATTTCACTTAAACGAATCATTGCATGACGATGTGCTGTGAAATTTTCTGGATTTGTTTGGCCATCTCTTTGATAATAAGGACCACCAGGATTATTTGGATCTGGCCACCAATAATCACCCTCTGAGTAAAAATCGTTTATTCCACCAGCACTTCGATCACAATAGGCATCGGTTATAGTTACAGGATCAGAATTTAGATATCCTTTTGCTAGATTAATCTCGGTTTGTTTAAAAGCATTAATAATTCGATCTTCAAAACCTTGTGCTTCTAGATCAATAGGATTAATTAGACAAATGAATGAATAAAATATAATTGTCAGGTTGGAGGGTAATAAAGCTCTTTTCATTGAATTAAATATTTGAAACTAAGATAAAATAAAAGGTAGCTTATATCTAAATATATACCCCACTATATCTAAGAAAAAACCATTATACAAAACCCACCCCACTGGCTTAAATTCATATTATCTCTTATTCAATTTCTCAACGAAAAATAAGTCAATTTTCTCCACAACCATTCTAATGGTCCAAATCGATAATTTTTTAAAACTAAA
>PBCE01000012.1 GCA_002716845.1 Flavobacteriaceae bacterium
ACAGGTATTGATTTAAATGGAATTCAGAGGGACCTAAATACTTTTTTTTATAATAATACATATATGTTGATTGACATCACTAAATCATCGTACAACTCAAACTTATCAAATGGAATTGAACAAAAGGGTTCTATCACAACAACTAAGTATAATATAAGTGACGAAAATCTATATGTTGCCTCTAATATTGATAATAATTTTGTTGATCCTTCTATTGTTTCTGCACATTACAACGCCTCATTAGTTTATGATTACTTTTTAGAAACTCATGATCGAACTTCAATTGATGGCAAGGCTGGAACTGTTATATCAATGACTAACCTTAAAAATAATGATGGAAATGATGAAGACAATGCTACTTGGAATGGTAAATGGATTTCATATGGAAATGGGAGAGTATCATTTAAACCTCTTGCTGGGGCTTTGGACATTGCTGCCCACGAATTTGCTCATGGTGTTGTGGAATGGACAGCAGGATTAGAATACAAAGATGAATCGGGTGCTCTAAATGAGTCATTTTCTGATATTTTTGGGGTCATGGTAGACAGGGATGATTGGACAGTTGGAGAAGATATCGTAAAGACAAAAAGTTTCCCTAATGGATGTTTAAGAAGTTTAAAAGAACCAGAATTAGGTGACCAACCTTCGCATTATGATAATGCAGTATATCTTGGGACTGACTATGATTATGGGGGAGTCCATTACAATAGTGGAATTACAAACAAAGCATTTTATCTTATAGCATCCGAAATTGGAAAGGAAAAAGCAGAACAAATCTATTACAGAGCACTCACAACATATCTTACACGGAGTTCCGATTTTCTTGATTTACGAATAGGTCTGGAACAAAGTGCAATAGACATTTATGGTTCAAATTCTACTGAACTAACTACAATTAAACAAGGACTTGACTCGGTGGGGATATTATTTAAGCAAATTGAAGAGGAAGAGCGAATTGAAGTTGATGGAACAGATTATATTCTTTCTTATGATACCGATCCAAATAATAACACTACTTTTTATTTATCTGATCCCTTTGGAGACAAATTTCAGCCTCTTTCAGTAACTAAGATTTGGAGTAAACCATCAATTTCATCAGATGGTTTCTTTTTGGTTTTTGTTACAGAAGACAATAATTTAAATGGAATGTCTTTGATTGAAAATAATATTTTTGAATATACCATTGATGACACGGGAGTTTGGAATACTGTTGCCATTTCAAAAGATAAAAGTAAAATTGCTCTTACAACGGTAAATGAAGGAGATAAAAATATTTACGTCTATGACTTGAAAAATGATAAATGGGGAACATTTGAGCTTTATACTCCTACCACGGCCCAAGGAGGATTAAAAAGTGATCAAATAGTTTATGCTGACGCGCTTGAATGGGATAACAGAAGTGAAAGAATTATTTTTGATCAGTTGAATAGAATTAAACGTGGAGATAGTGAGGATCTTGAATATTGGGATATAGGAATAATGGATGTTTGGAATTCTGAAAAAAATAGGTTTGACAACGGGAATATTATAAGACTTTATTCTCAAATTCCTGAGAATGTTAATATTGGCTACCCGTCATTTGCCAAAACAACCAATAATGTAGTAACTTTTGATTACGTAGAAAACATTGATGGAGAGCAGTACTCTTATATACTTCTATTAGACTTAGAGACATCTGAATTTGGGTTTTTCGAGAGTAATAGTCCATGGAGTATTCCTAATTTTGCGACAATGGACAACCAAATTATATATAATCAACTTGATTCAAACGGAATATCAGAAGTTTATTCAAGGCAAGTTGAAGATATTATACTTCCATCTGACCAAGAGACTTTACTAATAACATATGCAGATTGGGGATCGTGGCTTAATCAAGGGCAGAGAGATTTTGACAAAGATGGAATACTTGACGACATCGATAAATGTCCCAACTCACCCGAGGGAGTAAAAGTTGATGATGATGGGTGTACATTATCTCAAAAAGATACTGACAAAGACGATGTATATGATGATGTAGACAACTGTATTCTCGAATTTAACATTGATCAAACCGACACAGACGGTGATGGATTAGGAGATGTATGTGATGATGATGATGATGGAGATGGAATTCTTGATGATAATGATGAGTGTCCAACAACCAAGCTTGAGGCAATAGTTGACTTAAAGGGATGTGAGATTTTTAATTTACCTGTAGATAATTTTAAAATCTACGTTGAGGAGATTTCTTGTGTTGGAAATGATGATGGTGAAATTGTTTTAAGCGCTAATGATATATCATACGATTATGTAGCCTCAATTTCTAAAAGATCATCTTCAGAAAGAGGTAAAGGTATTACAGAAATAAATTCTGATCTTACTCAGGTTAACGTTATAGCAACATCTAATAATTTAAATGATAATACAGAAAATGTAAAAGAAAATGATACAATCAACTTAAATCTATCGAATAATCATTCTGCAAATTTTAAAAACTTAGAGCCTGGTAAATATAATGTATGCATTAAGGTAGTTGGTCAAGACTCATTTGAGCAATGTTTTGAATTAACGGTAAAAGAACCTCAGCCTCTAGCTGCATCAACAAAAGTCGATAATTCTGATGGTTTGGTTCAGTTCAATCTGCGTGGATCGAGTACATATTTCTTTAAGCATAATGGTGAATCTAAAATAATTGAAGAAAACAATGCTGTTATAAGTCTCAAACCGGGTCTAAACACTGTTGAGATTTCAACAGAAAACAATTGTCAAGGGGTTATCACGAAAGAATTTTTCAATAGTGAGGAAGTGGAATATTATCCAAATCCAACTAACGGTATTGTCAACTTTTATATTCGTGGAAATGACAACCATGTTGAAATCAAAACATTAGATTCTAGGGGAAATTCGATTATGAATAATTCCTTTAATGTTCCATTATCGAGGAAAATTCAAATCGATTTTTCACAAAATATTAAAGGTGTTTATTTTGTTAAAATTAATAGTGAAAATGTGAAAAAAACAATTAAGATTATTAAAGAATGAATGCAAAATATTTCATTTTTATGATACTAATCCTACTCTATTCTTGTGGAGGTGGAGATTCCGCTGATGAAAACATTTCTGTTCCGGTAATTGTAACTCCAGAGCCAGTAGACCCTCCAGTTGCTGCAATATTAGTTTTTCCAAAAAAAGATGAAGTTTGCGAGCCAGGTACAGCCGATTCAGAGACAAAAGCTAAAATTAATTTTCAATGGAATTCAGCAACAAATGCAGAATCATATGATTTAAAAATTACCAATTTAGATAAAAACTCTGTTAATGAAATTACAAATATAACTGGAACATCAAATGTGGTGTCGCTAGATAAAGGGACCCCCTATTCATGGGTAGTTAAATCGAAACGAAGTGGTACATCTGAAACCTCTTTATCTAGTAATTGGAAGTTTTATTTGTCTGGAGATGGATTAACCAATCACCCTCCTTTTCCCTCAAAGCTTATATCACCTAGATCAGGTAGAACATTTTCCTCCTCAACTTCAATTGTTGAACTCTCTTGGGAAGGTTCAGATCCTGATAATGATTCAATTTTATACACATTGTTTTTTGACATTATAGATGGTTTTCAAAATCCATTAAATGAAAACATTAATCTTGAATCAAACGCAAAGAGCATTGAAGTTAATTCATCTACAACATACTATTGGAGAATTAAAGCCACTGATTCTAAGGGAAATAGTTCATATTCTTTAAACTACACTTTTCGAGTAAACTGAGAAATTTAAATATTTACTTTGATTAAAATAAATATTTTAAAACCCAAAATTAGTAATGAAATTAATTGTGGTTATAATATTAAAGAAAGTAAAAAGAAATTTAAGTCAGATTTAGACGGAATTGTACTATTTATTAATAGAGCTATAAAATGAGGCTAACTTTTTGCTCAAGTGTTTCTAAAAGTGTCTCTAAAAAAACAAACCCCTAGTATTAATAAGGGTTTTAGTGATTTATTGTAGCCCGTAGGGGAGTCGAACCCCTCTTTCCAGGATGAAAACCTGGCGTCCTAACCGATAGACGAACGGGCCAAATTTTGCGTGCGCAAATTTACACGGAATATTATAATTAAACAAGAACTATAGCAAACAAAAGTGTTCAAAAATTACTCATAATTACTTTTGGATTCAATCAATACATAGAGTTATCAAAATTAAATGCATTTGTAGTGCCTGTTAATTAAATCTTTATCATAAAAAACAAACCTTTTAAACCAGCTCCTCTAACCTCTCTACTATAATTTTTCTCACACTTTTTTACTACTGTTACCCATTCCAATTTGAGTAAAAATAATTTTGCAGTCTCGGGTTTAGATATTATTTTCTACAACAAAAATAAAGCAATTGAAGGGAACGTCAACTATAAAGTCAATCACAAGCTAGTTAAAAGCAAAGACGAGGACACATTCCCATTGCTTGGATATCCATCTCAAAATTTGATTGTTATATAAACCTTTAGATTTATATACCCCGTTTGAATTGATCACTACAGAAAATGTCAACAGATCAATAATCATTCAAAAAATACAACTGGAATGAACGAAAACTTCAATCGAAGGTGTTAAATCAAAAAAAGCCCTATTTATGGATTTATTCAAGTCTTTTCAGTAAAGAAAAAAAGGGTGAATTTCAAAACCTGTTTAAAGAAAAATTACCCACAATGAAAAAAACTCAAAGGATCATTGAGTTCCATTACAAAATTATGCAGCCGCTAAACAGTTACCGCTAAAAGATCAAAATAAAAATATTCAAACGGTTAGCATCACGCATTTGAAAGTTTAAAAAAAGTGGTGCAAAAATAAAATATTTAGATCTTATTGGGGAAAAGCCCTTTATTGACTAAATATCCATCAGTAAGCCTTGGCAAATAGAACTCTTTTAGTGGAGGGTTTTCCTGAATAAACACAAGTACCCGATTCCTCTTTTGCATCAAGAGGAATGCATCTTATGGTTGCTTTTGTTTGTTTGTTTATCGCTTCTTCTGTGGCATCGGTTCCATCCCAGTGGGCTAACACAAACCCCCCTTTGTTTTCAATCACCTTTTTAAATTCATCAAAATCATCAACGTTTGTGATGTTTTGTTCCCGAAAAAGCTTAGCCTTATCAAATAATGCCTGTTGCATTTCGCATAGCTGTTCCTCTATGAAATCAACGACTTCAACTTGGGCGACAATCTTCTTAGAGAAATTGTCTCTTCGGGCTATTTCAACACTTCCTTTTTCCAAATCTTTGGGTCCAATGGAAATGCGCAGGGGTACCCCCTTAAGCTCATATTCATTGAATTTATATCCCGGTTTAAATTTATCGCGATTGTCGAATTTCACACGTATATTTCTTTTTTCCAAAGCTGATTTGATCTGTTCAGCCACCACAGCAATTTCTTCTTGCTGTGCTTCTCCTTTGTAAATCGGTACGATAATGACTTGGTGTGGTGCGAGATTGGGGGGGAGTACAAGCCCATTGTCATCGCTGTGTGTCATAATAAGTGCCCCGATCAGACGGGTAGAAACCCCCCATGAGGTTGCCCAAACATGTTCTAATGCCCCGGTGTCAGTCGCAAATTTTACATCAAAAGCTTTTGCGAAATTTTGACCCAAAAAGTGAGAGGTACCTGCCTGTAAAGCCTTTCCATCTTGCATCAATGCCTCAATACAATAGGTTTCCTCGGCTCCAGCAAAACGTTCACTTGCGGTTTTGGTTCCTTGAATCACAGGAATTGCCATAAAATTTTCAACAAAATCTGCATAAACATGGTTCATCAGCACAGCTTCGTCTTGGGCCTCCTGTTTTGTAGCATGAGCGGTGTGCCCCTCTTGCCAAAGAAATTCTGCTGTTCTTAAAAACAGTCGGGTACGCATTTCCCAACGAACTACATTGGCCCATTGGTTGATCAATATGGGAAGGTCTCGATAGGACTGTATCCAGGATTTATAAGTGTTCCATATCAAAGCCTCACTCGTGGGCCTAACGACTAGCTCTTCTTCTAACTTGGCATTTGGGTCAACAATTAATTTTCCCGTTTGAGTTTCATCATTTTTTAATCTGTAGTGGGTGACCACAGCACATTCTTTAGCAAAACCCTCAGCGTTTTTTTCTTCCGCTTCAAACAGGCTTTTGGGAACAAAAAGGGGGAAATAGGCATTTTCGTGCCCTGTGGCTTTAAACATTTTATCTAGTTCCGCTTGCATTTTTTCCCAAATGGCATAGCCGTAAGGCTTGATCACCATACAGCCCCTTACGGCTGAGTTTTCAGCCATATCCGCTTTGATCACCAACTCGTTGTACCACTTTGAATAATCTTGTTCTCTACTTGTTAAATTTTTTTCCACAGAAAGTTTGGCATAGAATTTGTATTTTGTATTATGTGTCAAGACCCAGCACAAAACTAATATTTTTTTGTTTCTGTTTCACCATTAAAATCATCAGCTATGAGAACAATATTCAATCACTTACCGGCCCAGTATTTTGGAAGTCTTATTCTCATCGTCGCACTGGCCTCATGCAGTGGTTATCAAAGTACATCCTACTATCCCTCTGATGGTATCTATGGTGGAGAAGTGGTCAGAAGAACAAAAACCGCCCCCAACGAAAACACAAATTATAAAAAAGATAAAAAAGAAGTTTATTACAAGGATTATTTCAGTAATGTTGCCGATGATTACGCTTCATTAGACAAACCACAGCAGTATGTTTTTACAGATACTGACAATTACTCCGGTAATTCAGGAAACTCCAATGTTCAGGTAAATTCTCAAGCCCCTTGGGGAGATCAAACAAGCAGAACTGAAATCTATTATATCAATAACAACCCATGGGGATATTTTAACAACGGTTGGGGATTTTACAATTCTTTCTACGATCCCTTTTGGGGTTACCGCCCTTTTTATGGTGGATTTTACAACCGACCCTTTTGGGGACTTGGTTTTTATCATCCTTACAGCTGGTTCCGTTATCAATATTTTGGCCACCCTTTCTACAACCGTTTTCGTCCTTACCGAGGCTTTTATAACTATAGGTACAACCAAAGCTATGCTAGGTCTGGGTATTCAAGAGGATCGACTGGAAACTACAATTATAATAACTCCAGAAGTAGTCGTGCCGTTCAAAATAGTTCCAGAACTGGCAGTACAAGAACTAACGGTTATAATAACACTGGCAGCAACACCTCAACGGGTGAAGACCGTTACAATTTGGGAAGAAGGGTTCAGAACTCAGCAAATAATAACAGATCAAATGGCACCGCTGGACAAAGTAGTACTTCTCGATCCAACCAAAAGTCAAATTACAGGAGCTCCCGGCAATCCAGTTCTCCTTCCTACTCCAATAATAATTCACAAAGCAGACGGAGTAATTATAATTCCGGGAGAAACTATAGTTCGTCCAGACCAAGTTACTCAAGCAGTGGAAGATCCTCATCCAGTTATAGTTCTGCCTCTAGGGGTTCTAGCAGCTCCAGCAGCTCAAGAGGAAGAAGATAATTTCTAAATTTTACAGCGATGAAAAAGTACATTCCACATGTTCTATTATTATTCTTATATGCCTCTGCTTCGCATTCACAGTCCATGCATGATCTCCTTAGGTTCACACGACCAGAACTCAAAGGAACGGCACGCTATATCTCTTTAGGAGGGGCTTTTAACGCATTGGGGGGAGATCTTTCTGCAATAAAAGACAATCCCGCTGCCGCAGCAGTTTTTATGAACTCTGAGTTGGGAGTGACCCTAAATGCCGTTAACAATAAAATCGACGCGAGTTATTTTGGCAACCAAAACAGCATCGATTCCAGGTCTTCTAAAGTGGAACAATTTGGTTTCGTATTGGTACTGAATGACATCGAGGGAAACGATTTTTCAAAAATAGCACTGGCTTTTAACTACCAAAATGACCGGATTTACGACAATAAATACAATGCCATTGGCATTAATCCCAACCGTGGTTTGGATGATTACTTTCTGGCCTATGCAAACTATGTTCGCTTTCAAGAGATTAAAACCTATGATGATGAAAGTATCTCGGACTCTTACAGGTATCTGGGAGAACAAAGAGGGTTTCCCAGTCAGCAAGCATTCTTGGGCTATCAAAGCTATGTCATTAATCCAGAGGAGACCACAGATGAAAACACGCTGTATGTTTCCAACAGCAATCCTCAGGGCAACAGCGTCAATCACAATTTGTTTGTCAGCCAGTCGGGGAGAAAAAGCAAATACAGTTTTACCATGGGTACTCAATACAAGGATAAATTATACCTGGGGTTAAACCTGAATTCGCATCAACTTGTAACCAGACGGATACACAATCTACTTGAGGACAATTATGGCGCTGGTTCTGACTTTAGTTATGCCGAGTTTGAAAACGATCTCTACACCTATGGATCGGGATTTTCATTCCAATTGGGTTCCATTTATAAACCAACCGATAAGATCAGGATGGGATTGAGTTACCAGAGTCCCACTTGGTATTCACTTACGGATGAATTGTCCCAATTCATTATTACCTCGGAAAACAATGAGACGGATACCATCAAACCTGGAGTCATCAATATCTACGAATACAAATTTTCCACTCCCGCCGAGATTTCTGCTGGTTTGGCTTATGTTTTTGGAAAAAATGGACTGATCAGCGCACAATATGACCTGTCCAATTACCAAAACACTTCTTTCAACATCAATCAAGGTGATGTAAATTTCATCAATCAAAACAATGAAATAGCATCCAATTTAAAATCTGCAGGAACGTTTAAACTGGGTGGAGAATATAGAATTTCAAGGTTCAGTGTAAGGGCAGGGTATTTCAATCAAAAAAGTATCCACAAAGCCTTTCAGGACAGCTATAAAGGCAACTCTTTAGGAATCGGTTATGACTTTGGTGGAAGTTCCTTAAACTTAGCACTATCTCGGATAGAGTATCAAAGATCAGAACCTTTATTTGATTCTGGTTTGACCGATTTGATAGGCATCAAAAACAACCAAGTGCAGTTCCTGATTTCCTATTCCATGAAGCTTTAAAAATAATATTTAGTGAGTTGCTGGTCTAAGATCATTATTAATTGATAAATAATTATCTTTGTAACACTTTATATAGCTATGGAATTAAATAAAATATTGGCTGAGCAAACGGATGAAATGGGTGACCAGCATGTTGGCGGTTCCAAAGAAACTCCCTTGCGGTCCGATGCTTTTGACATCAGTAATACCGAAAAAGTATTGCTCATCGAGGAAAAAATCCAAGAAGTGTTACACATACTGGGAATGGACCTGACAGACGATAGCCTTAAGGGTACGCCCAGAAGGGTAGCCAAAATGTTTGTCAATGAAATTTTCAGTGGTCTACACCCCGATAACAAACCCGAATCCTCAACTTTTCAAAATAAATACAAATATGGGGAGATGCTGGTAGAAAAAAATATAACACTTTACTCTACTTGCGAGCATCATTTGCTGCCCATTGTAGGGAAAGCCCATGTGGCCTACATATCTAACGGAACCGTCGTAGGATTGTCGAAAATGAACAGGATTGTGGATTATTTTGCCAAACGCCCCCAGGTTCAGGAACGCCTGACACTTCAAATTGTAGAGGAACTCCAAAAGGTATTGAATACTAAAAACGTAGCCTGCGTCATTGATGCCAAACATTTGTGTGTGAACTCACGTGGAATCAGGGATATCACCAGTAGCACGGTTACCTCTGAATTTGGCGGACGTTTTAACGAAAAGGAAATCAAAAGAGAGTTTTTGGATTATTTAAAACTAGAAACTGCGTTTTGATCGACAATTCCCTTGTCGTATTGAATTCCCTAAGTGGAAAAAAAGAAGCATTCAGGCCGATTAACCCTGGCTATGTAGGCATGTATGTCTGCGGCCCAACGGTTTACAGCAATGTTCATCTGGGCAATTGCCGTACTTTTATTTCTTTCGATTTAATTTACCGCTACCTCAAACATTTGGGCTATAAAGTAAGATATGTGCGGAACATCACAGATGCAGGACATCTCGAAAACGACGAGGATACCGGAGAAGACCGCATTGCAAAAAAAGCGAGGATTGAAAAAATTGAACCGATGGAAGTGGTTCAGTATTACACAGTAGACTTCCACCAGATTCTCGAAAAGTTCAACACCCTTCCCCCTGGGATTGAACCCACTGCAACCGGTCATATTATTGAACAGATCGAGCTCATCAAAGAAATTCTAAAGGCTGGATATGCCTATGAGATTAACGGATCTGTTTATTTTGACGTATTAAAATATAACGAAACGAACCACTATGGTAAACTCAGTGGTCGTAAGATTGAGGAGTTGATCCACAACACCCGAACCTTAGAGGGTCAAAGTGATAAAAAAAATCCTCAGGATTTTGCACTATGGAAAAAAGCCGAGCCACAGCATATCATGCGATGGCCTTCAACCTGGAGTGATGGGTTTCCCGGCTGGCACTTAGAATGTACCGCAATGAGCACAAAATATTTAGGAGCCTCTTTTGACATCCACGGTGGTGGAATGGATCTTAAATTCCCACACCACGAGTGTGAAATTGCACAAGCCCAAGTCATACACCAGCACCCGCCAGTAAAATATTGGCTCCACGCCAATATGCTGACCCTAAACGGAAAAAAAATGGCGAAATCTACTGGAAATAATATCCTTCCTCATGATATTTTTTCCGGTAAAAATGATTTTTTAAAAAAACCTTACAGCCCTCAGGTCGTTCGATTTTTCATGTTACAGGCACATTACACCAGTATCTTAGACATCAGTGAAGATGCATTAGAAGCCTCCGAAAAAGGCTATATGCGACTTATCGAAGGGGTGAAACAACTCGCCACCATAACCCCAGGCAATGAAGCAGGCAATTTTGATACAGACCAGTGGTTAAAAAAGTGCTATGCCGCTATGGATGACGATTTTAATAGCCCCTTACTGATTGCGCAGCTTTTTGATGCGGTTAAATACATCAACCAAGTGGTCCATAAAGGTATCCCAATCAGCAGTGCTCAACAGGACTGTCTCAATACCATGCTGGATTCATTTATTCATGATGTGCTGGGAATTGCACCCGAAGTCAAATCTTCTTCTGAGGCGGAAGACAAACTCAGTAAAACGATTGGCCTTTTGATCGCGTTGAGAAATAAAGCCCGAGCCAACAAAGACTTTGTAACTTCAGACCAAATCAGGGACCAACTCCTCAGCTATGGAATCCAATTAAATGATGGGAAAGAGGGAACTCAGTTTACAATTCAATAAAACGATGTTTAAAAAAGTTTTGATCTCACCCTTTATTTTCCTCATCAGAACTTATCAGCTCCTAATATCACCCCTAACACCACCCAGTTGTCGGTACTCCCCTACATGCTCTCATTACGCTTTGGAGGCCTTTCGACGACATGGTCTTTTCAAAGGATTTTACCTCTCTCTAAAAAGAATATCAAAATGTCACCCTTGGGGAAAAAGTGGTTATGATCCGGTCCCCTGAATCATTCTCAGCGATATTCTGTTTTTTTTATATTACATTTAATCTACAATCTTAAAAAATGACCATTCTAAAAATAAATTGGGCACCCAACGAAAAACTATTCGAAATTGGAGGTTTTGGTATCCATATCTACAGTTTGATGTTTATCATCGCTTTTTTGTATGGATTGAGACTCTACAAGAAAATGTTTGTCAAAGAAAATGTGGATGAAAAATATTTGGAACCCATGTTTGTTTTTATGGTAGTTTCTACTCTCCTCGGAGCACGCCTTGGTGAAGTCTTTTTTTACAATTGGGAATATTTTCAAGATCACTTGATTGAAATATTACTTCCCATCAAAGCAAAAGCCGAAGGGTCGGGCTATGAATTCGTCGGATTCAGGGGGCTGGCAAGTCATGGAGCTACTCTGGGTATTTTAATTGGTATCTATCTCTACCAGCGTGTTTATAAATTCAAACCTTTGATATGGATTTTAGATCGATTGACCATTCCGGTGGCCATCGGTGGTTTTTTTGTTCGTACGGGTAATTTTTTTAATTCAGAAATTGTAGGAAAATACACGGGCTCTAATTTTGGCGTGGTTTTTCAAAACCGAGGAGAGGTACTGCCCCGCTACCCCGCTCAAATGTATGAGGCTTTTGGCTATCTTATTTTATTTTTTGTACTCCGTAGATTATACAACACCCCATTCAAAGACAAAGGAGGCTTTTTATTGGGCCTATTCTTTACAGGCTTGTTTACAATAAGATTCTTAGTAGAGTATGTCAAAGAAAGCCAGGGAGGATTTGAGAAAGTCTTGCCGTTACTCTCCACTGGACAATGGCTGAGTGTTCCATTTATTGCCTTGGGGATTATTTTATGGGCCTTTTCTTTAGTTAAAAAAACAACATAACACACCTAATGGATTCCACCGCCTTAGAAAAATTAAAGTTTCCGATTGGAAAATTCAAGTGGATTGAGCAAGTCTCTGCTGCCGAAATCGATTCTTTTACTGCAGACCTTAGTAATTTTCCTATACAACTGGAAAAGGCAGTAAAGGATTTTGGACCCGAAGATTTTAAAAAAGAATACCGTCCTGGAGGATGGCAAATAGGTCAGTTAATTCACTACTTGGCCGACAGCCATATTCACTGCTATGTGCGTTTTAAACACGCCTTAACCCAAGATACGCCCACCATTTTGGACTATGACCAAGATGATTGGGCCAAAATGCCTGATGCCATCAAAACTGATGTTAACAGCAGTTTGATGATATTAAAAGGGGTCCATGAGCGTTGGACGCATTTAATAGCTAACTTGAACATCCAACATTTACAACGCAAATATTACCACCCCACTCGTGATAAATACTACCCCCTCAGCACAGTTTTAGGGCTTTACGCTTGGCACGGTAAACACCACCTGGCTCATATTGAAAGTACCCCTTAATTGTTGTTATTTTTTTAAATCGAAAGAGTTAGAAAGCCTCCTTTAATATACACTATGTCTCATGAATTGGTAACCAAAGCACGCACCAAAACCCATCAGTATGAAGGTCGATTGATATTATTATTTGGTTTCTGAAATAATTGTCTTTACTTTTTGTGTGTCGAACATCACTGGCGTTGCTATAAACACAGAGGAATAAGTCCCGACGATCACACCTACTATTAGGGCAAACATAAACCCGCGGATAGACTCTCCACCAAATATAAAAATTGCCAACAATACAATTAATGTGGTCAGTGAGGTATTGAGTGTTCTGCTCAAGGTACTGTTGAGCGCTGCATTTACTGTATCATTGAATTGCCACTTGGTGTGTTCTCCTACATATTCCCTGATCCGGTCAAAAACAACCACTGTATCATTCAGTGAATAACCGATTACTGTAAGAATAGCTGCGATAAAGGCTTGATTAATCTCCATGTTGAATGGCATGACCTTATAGGTAAGTGAAAAAATTCCCAATACAATTAATACATCATGAAAAACAGCAGCAACAGCTCCTAGAGAGAATTGCCATTTTCTAAAACGTAATAAAATGTATAAGAATACTACAATAAGCGATCCTATTACAGCCAAAAAGGAATTTTTCTTAATGTCATCTGCAATGGTCGGTCCAACTTTTATAGAGGACATGATTCCTACTTGCTTGTCCTCGGCACCGTTGACAAATGTCTCATAGGTAAGTCCCTCAGGCAAGAAAGGTTGAAGTGCCTCGAATAGTATATTTTGAATTTCATTATCGACTTCAAGTCCCTCAACATCCACCTTGTATTTGGTAGTAATCTTTAACTGATTTTCATCACCAAAGGTTTTAACTTCTGCACTTCCTAAGCCTTGGATCAAGCTCGACTGAATTTCAGTAGGGCTAATGATTTGATCGAATCGAACGGTGTAGGAGCGTCCTCCAACAAAATCTACCCCTTGGTTCAGGCCCTGAAAAGATAAAGAAAATAGACTGAGGGTTAAAACACCTCCCGATAAGATGTAGGCGATTTTTCTTTTTTGTAAAAAGGCTATATTGATGTTGGTGAATAAGGATTGTGTCAGTTTGGTGCCAAAAGGAATATCCTTTCCTTTGTCGTTTCTTGCATCAATAAAGAAACGGGTGATAAAAATAGCGGTAAATAAGGAAGTTGCTATACCAATTAAAAGCGTTGTCGCAAAGCCTTTTATGGGACCCGTTCCAAATACAAAAAGTATCAATGCGGTAAGTCCTGTGGTAATATTGGCGTCCAAAATGGAAGAGAGCGCATTGTTAAATCCGTCGGCAACAGCTTTTCTTAGCCCTTTCCCTTTTTTAAGTTCTTCTCTTACCCTTTCAAATATTAGTACATTAGCATCTACTGATATACCAATGGTCAGCACTATACCTGCAATTCCGGGAAGTGTCAAAACCGCTCCCAATCCTGCCAGAAAACCAAAAATGAGTAGGATATTAAGTACCAAGGCAATATCGGCAAAAATTCCAGCTATTCCGTAGTAAAATACCATCCACAAAAGTACCAATATCAGCGCAATGATAAACGAGTATACACCGCTCTGAATGGCTTCCTTCCCCAGAGAGGGTCCTACAATCTCTGATTGAATGATCTCTGCTGCAGCAGGTAATTTACCCGCACGCAATACATTTGCTAAGTCAATAGCCTCATTTAATGAGAAGTTTCCTGTGATTTCTGAACGGCCACCAGAAATGGCGCCACTGGTTACTCCTGGAGCAGAATAGACCACTTCGTCTAATACTATAGCAATATTGGTCCCTTCGCGAAAAGCCTTTCCTGTTATGGCCTCCCAAGTACGTGCTCCTTGTGAATTCATTTGCATGGATACCGCAGGGTTCCCAATCATATCATAGGTTTGTGTGGCATCAACTACAACCCCACCACTCAGTGGAGCGAGATCGTCACGGTTGGATTTCAAGGCAAATAGCTCGAGAACCTCACTGTCAACTGCAGGTTTTCCCCAAGCAAAACGAATGTATCTCAAATCCCTCGGTAAAAGTCTTCTCACCTCTGGAGTATCTAGGTATCCTTTGACCAAGTCTGCATCCTTTGCAGCAAACTGCGCCAATACAGGACCACCTGCATATCCAGTTCCGACCACCAAGTCCAATAACGGATTAACGGCAGCCACATCGGTAGAATCATTTGCTTCCACATCTGCTAACAGGTCGTCAATTGACGATTCATCTGTTGTGGATTCCGCATCTGTATCGGATTGTATATTTTCCTTCAGGTATTCATTGGCATCAACCAAAAAATTTAGGAGTTGGTCATTTTTATAAGTTTCCCAAAATTCTAACTGGGCCGTGCTTTGTAGTAAATTTTTTACCCTATCCACATCTTTTGCACCTGGTAATTCTACCAATATTCTTCCCGAGGTACCCAATCTTTGGATGTTGGGTTGGGTTACCCCAAACTTGTCAATACGTTTTCTCAAAACCTCGAATGCAGAGACTATGGACTCATCTACTTTGCGCCTAATGATGGGCTGCACCTCGGTGTCCGTCATTTGAAAATTGATTTCGTCACTAAGAGTACGGTTGGCAAATACGTCTGGCGCTGCCAACTTGAGATCACCTTTAACACTTTCAAAAGCGATAAAAAATGATTCTAAGTAGGGCTCATTTGAGCTTACTTGTAAAATATCTGCTTGATCAAGTGCTTGGTTGAAAACAGGATTTTTTGAGTTTTCAGCCAGGCCCTTCAGTATGTCTTTTACAGAAATTTGAAGGATTACATTAATTCCTCCTTTAAGATCCAATCCTTTGTTGAGCTCTTTCCCCTTGGCATCTTTGTAGGAAGTGAATCCAAAAATAGGCTGACTACCAATGGAATCTAAGTAATCGATCACCACCCGATCTCTGAGCTCAATGTAGTTTTCTACATCTGCGGGATATTGAGAAATGGCGTATTCTTTGGCCTGAGATTCCTTCTGACTGGTGATAAAAGTAAAAGAAAGTTGGTATATACTTACCAATCCAAAAAGGATGGCAAATAATCTTATGAGTCCGTTATTTTGCATTTTGGTTTTTTTTACGCTCAAATAAGCGTGCAAATATAAAGTTTAGGCAATGATTTAACAACTTTATAAAGGGATTAAAGCCAACTTAGAATTAGGGTTTTAAATAGCCCTTATTTTAAAATGTCGTCCAGTGCTTCATTCATGCTTTTAACCGCCGCAGTGCTTTGATCAAACTTTGCTTGTTCTTCAGCGTTGAGCTTTACGTCAACAATGGATTCTAATCCACTTCTACCAATGATACAGGGTACACCAATACATAGGTCTTGCTGTTGGTATTCTCCCTCCAACAGAACCGAGCATGGAATCATTTTCATTTGGTCGTTGATGATGCTGTCCACCAAATAGGCCACAGAAGCGCCCGGTGCATACCAAGCTGAGGTTCCTAACAATTTGGTTAAAGTAGCCCCACCTACCATGGTTGAAGCTGCAACGTCTTCCAATTGGACTTTGCTCAGATGCTGAGAAACGGGAGTACCATTGTAGCTTGCCAAGCGGGTTAGAGGAATCATGGTAGTATCTCCATGTCCACCAATTACCATCCCTTGGATATCATTTGCGGGTTTGTCCAATGCCAGTGAAAGATAGGATTTAAAACGGGAGCTGTCCAAAGCGCCACCCATACCGATCACACGATTTTTTGGCAAACCGGTGGCTTTTAATGTTAAATAAGTCATCGTATCCATAGGGTTAGAAACCACAACGATTACTGTATTGGGCGAGTGTTCTAAAATACTGTTGGCCACCGACTGAACAATACTGGCGTTGATTCCGATCAATTCCTCTCTTGTCATCCCTGGTTTTCTCGGTACCCCAGAAGTGATCACTACAACATCACTGTCTTTGGTGGCGCTGTAATCGTTTGTAACCCCAGTAATTCGGGAATTAAAACCTAAGGTAGTAGTGGTTTGCATTAAATCCAGCGCTTTTCCTTCAGCAAATCCAGCTTTAATGTCTAACAAAACAACTTCGCTGGCAATGGACTTAATTGCAATATATTCTGCACAAGAGGCTCCGACGTTTCCGGCCCCTACGATAGTAACTTTCATTTATTTGTTGTTTAAATTCAAAATCACGGTAAAATTAAAAGATTTTGAAAGAGAATGCTTTAAAATTCTAAAATTTAGGCGTCGATATTGGCATAAATTGCGTTCTTTTCTATAAAGTCTCTTCTTGGGGGTACTTCGTCGCCCATCAACATAGAAAAAATCCGATCAGCCTCTCCCCCGGGCTCAATAGTAACTTTTCTAAGCGTTCGCATTTCTGGATTCATAGTGGTATCCCACAATTGCTCGGCGTTCATTTCTCCAAGTCCTTTGTATCGCTGAACACTAGATCCAGCCCCATACCCTTGTTGTAATCGGTCTCGCTGGTCGTCGTCCCAGGCATAACTCTTCTTCGCCCCTTTCTTAACCAAATAGAGCGGTGGCGTAGCAATATAGATATAGCCCGATTCAATCAGCTCCTTCATGTAACGAAAGAAAAAAGTTAGAATCAAAGTAGAGATATGACTTCCATCCACGTCCGCATCACACATGATTACGATTTTGTGATAGCGTAATTTCTCTAAGTTGAGTGCTTTGCTGTCTTCTTCGGTTCCAACCGTAACGCCCAATGCAGTGTATATATTTCTGATTTCTTCGTTTTCAAAAACTTTGTGCTGCATGGCCTTCTCCACATTTAAGATTTTTCCTCTCAGAGGAAGGATCGCCTGAAAATTTCTATCACGTCCTTGTTTGGCAGTACCCCCAGCAGAGTCACCCTCGACTAAAAACACCTCACACAAGGTGGGATCCTGTTCAGAACAGTCAGAAAGCTTTCCTGGCAATCCACCTCCAGACATGACCGTTTTTCGTTGGACCATCTCTCTGGCTTTTCTGGCCGCATGGCGAGCTTGCGCAGCAAGGATCACCTTTTGAACAATGGACTTAGCATCATTTGGGTGTTCTTCTAAATAATTTTCCAACATCTCTGAAACCGACTGTGAGACTGCTGCACTAACCTCTCGGTTTCCCAGTTTGGTTTTTGTTTGTCCTTCAAACTGTGGTTCTGCAACCTTTACGGAAACGATGGCCGTAAGTCCTTCTCTAAAATCGTCACCAGTAATCTCTACTTTTACTTTGTCCAACAAGCCTGAATTGTCAGCATATTTTTTTAAAGTAGTGGTCAATCCCCTTCTAAAACCTGACAAATGCGTACCTCCTTCATGGGTATTGATGTTGTTGACGTAGGAGTGTAAATTTTCATTAAAAGAAGTGTTGTAAATCATGGCAACCTCTACTGGAATTCCGTTTTTTTCACCCTCCATAGAAATGACCTCCTGAATGATGGCTTCACGGTTGTCGTCCAGAAAACGGATGTACTCCTTTAACCCTTCATCGGAATGAAATTGATCATACACATCATTTCCCTGCTCGTCTTTCCTCCTTTTATCGGTTAGGTTGATGGTGATGCCTTTATTGAGAAAAGACAATTCACGCATTCGCTGAGATAGTGTTTCATAGTTGTACTCAAAAACTTGCTGAAAGATTTGAGGGTCGGGCTTAAAAGTTACTAGGGTTCCATTTTTATCAGTGGTTCCAACCGATTCTACTGGAGCAAGCGGCTTACCTCTTTTATATGTTTGCTCCCATATTTTACCTTCTCTAAAAACTGTGGCCTTTAGTTCCTCTGAAAGTGCATTTACGCAAGATACACCTACCCCGTGCAAGCCCCCAGAAACTTTATAAGAATCTTTATCAAATTTACCTCCTGCACCAATTTTGGTCATCACTACTTCCAATGCCGATACACCTTCTTTTTTGTGCATCCCTATGGGTATCCCTCTACCGTTGTCCTCTGTGGTAATTGAATTGTCCTCATTTATGGTTACGGAAATCTGGTCACAATGGCCAGCAAGGGCTTCATCAATGGAGTTGTCTACTACTTCGTATACCAGATGGTGGAGTCCTCGAACTCCAATGTCACCGATGTACATAGATGGGCGCATTCTGACGTGCTCCATTCCCTCCAGGGCCTGGATACTATCTGCAGAATATTGGGGTTGTTTATTCGCTTCACTCATAAAATAAAAGCTTGTTTTTTTAAGTCATTTCTCTATATATCAAATATACTTAAAAAGCCTTTGGAAAGCGAGATTTTACAGGTGTTCAGCCCATGAAGTTATCAACACAAAATGTGAAAAAAAATAGGATATAAATGCGTTCAGTCTACCCCCTTAAAAAAGGATTAATAGGCATCGTCGTGTACCTTGGCAACAGCCCTACCGCTGGGATCATTTTGGTTCTTAAAAGCTTCGTCCCATTCCAGTGCAATTGGCGTGCTACAGGCAACCGATGGCACAGAAGGGACACTCAATGCAGCTGCATCACTGGGGAAGTGCTCTTCAAAGATGGAGCGATAGAAAAATTCCTCTTTATTTTGTGGTGTTTGTAAGGGAAAACGGTAGTGTGCATTGTCCATTTGTTCGTCGGTTACAGCGGCTTCAACTAAATCCTTAAGGGTATCTATCCAACTGTAACCTACGCCATCAGAGAATTGCTCTTTCTGTCGCCAAGCCACGCTTTCTGGAAGATAATCTTCGAAGGCTTTGCGAACTACCCATTTCTCCATGCGTTCCCCGTTGATCATTTTATCTTGAGGATTTATTTTCATGGCCACATCTATAAACTCTTTATCTAAAAAGGGTACCCGACCCTCTATGCCCCACGCAGCTAAAGATTTATTTGCCCTAAGGCAATCGTATTGATGGAGTTTGTCCAATTTCCTGACGGTTTCCTTGTGAAATTCCTCTGAGGAAGGTGCCTTATGAAAATAAAGGTACCCGCCAAATAACTCATCTGCCCCTTCGCCAGACAATACCATTTTGATTCCATGCGATTTGATGCTTCTGGCCATCAAAAACATAGGGGTTGACGCCCTAACTGTAGTGATGTCGTAGGTTTCCAAATGATAAATCACATCTCTAATGGCATCCAGGCCTTCTTGAATGGTAAAAACAACCTCGTGATGAATTGAGCCAATGTGCTCGGATACTTTTCGTGCTGCTGCTAAATCCGGAGATCCCTCTAGACCAACTGAAAAGGAGTGCAATTGAGGCCACCAAGCTTCCTGCGTATCTTCGGATTCGACCCTTTTGGAAGAAAACTTTTTGGCCAATGCTGAGGTGATAGAAGAATCCAAGCCTCCAGAGAGTAAAACACCATAGGGAACATCACTCATCAATTGCCGGTGAACAGCATCGGAAAGGGTATCGTGTAATTCTTCAATACTGGTGGGGTTATTTTTTACATTATCATAATCCCTCCAATCTCTTTTGTACCAAAGGGTTGGAGCAGTATCTCCGCTTTGCCAGTAGTGACCTGGTGGAAATAACTCAATTTTAGAACAAATACCTTCCAATGCCTTAAGTTCTGATGCCACATAAAAAGTACCCTCCTTGTCCCAACCCATGTAAAGTGGGATAATTCCCATATGGTCTCGGGCAATAAAGTAAGTGTCTTTGTTACTGTCATACAGGGCAAAGGCGAAAATTCCATTGAGGTCGTCTACAAAATCAGCCCCTTTCTCCTGATACAATGCCAGAATAATCTCACAGTCAGATTCAGTTTTAAAGGTGTACCTACCTTCAAACTGCTTTCTGAGCTCAAGGTGGTTGTATATTTCTCCATTCGCAGCCAAAATAATGCTGGAGTCTTCACTGTAGAGAGGTTGCTTTCCTGAAGCTGGGTCAACAATAGCTAACCGTTCGTGACCTAAAATGGCATTCTTACTGTGGTATATCCCACTCCAATCGGGACCTCTGTGCCTAAGTCTTTTTGACATTTTTAAAATTTGAGGTCTCAAGAGTTCCGAATCCTGTTTGATATCAAAGGCGCAAACAATTCCACACATAATGTAAATATTTAGGCAAAAGTATGTTAATATTTTTAAAAAAATAGTCTTTATCATATATTGATTAAAATTATTAACTAATAATTAATTATTAGCTATAAAATTAAACACAAAGTAATTTGTAAATGATTAGAAGTTGAAATTTATAACAAAAATTGTCTTATAGTCTGTTGCTGAACACAATCTTACCATTGAGAATGGTGGCTACAATTTTAGTATCGGTCACCCTATCGATACTTACCCGCATGATGTCTTGGTCGAGAATGACAAAGTCAGCGTATTTACCTGCTTCGATAGAGCCTTTTTCATTTTCTTCAAAACTGGCGTAGGCTGCCCACTTTGTGATGCCCAAAAGCGCCTCATATCGCGATAGAGCATTTTTTTCTTGAAAAGGTACTTGGGATGAAGAAGCCCCAGGAGGTTTTCGCGAAACAGCCGCATAAAAAGTTTGAAAAGGATTAATCTCCTCCACTGGAGAATCGGTACCCAAAGCCAGCAGTCCAGACCAGTCCAAAAGATCTTTATAGGCATACGCCCCTTTTAATCTTTGAATACCAATTCGCTTCACCGCCCAATTCATATCGCTGGTAGCGTGAAGGGGCTGAACAGAAGGGATGATTTTATCGTTGAACATTTGAAAATCTTCGGGAGACATCACTTGGGCGTGCTCGATCCGCCACCGAGGATCCTCAATGGTGTCCAGTACCTCGTTGTAGGCTTCCAAAACCATTTGATTGGCAGCGTCGCCAATAGCATGGGTATTCAATTGAAAGGAATTCTTTGCCAAAAGGCTTGCTATTTGTTTTAGGGAGTCTTTGGAAAGCAGTAATGATCCCCTGTATCCCTTTTGGTCACTATAATCACTTTTAAGTGCAGCTCCTCTTGATCCCAATGCACCATCGGCGTAAATTTTGACAGATCTGACGTTTAACTGGGCTGTTTTAAGGATTCCTGAATCCATAAAATGATCTATGGATTTACGGTCGTTTTCGATCATGGCATAAACCCTAATTTTCAATAAGTCCGATTTTTGAAGACTGTCCAGAAGGTATATGTTTTCCTTACTCAAGCCTGCCTCAGTAACCGTGGTTAGTCCGTTTTCAAAACACAGTTCTTGAGCAGCCTGGTAGGCATTGACCTTTTGTTCTCGGGAGAATTCTGGAATTATACCATTTATAAGGTCCATGGCGTTATCTATGAACAATCCGGTGAGTTTACCTTTTTTTCTTATAATTTGTCCCCCTTCAATTTGTGTGTTTTCATTGATCACGGCCGATTCTATGGCTTTATTATTGACCAGATAGGCGTGTCCGTCCACACGTTTTAGTACGACTGGGGTATTTGGAAATGCAATATTTAAAGCTTTGTTGTCGGGATAGGAATTATCTTTCCACTGATTTTGATCCCAGCCGATTCCCATGATAAAATTATGGTTGTGTATTTGTTGGTGCTCTTTTAATTTTTGGACGACATGGTTCATCCCCAAGGAATTTTTCAGATCGGCTTTAAACTGATTCAATCCCAATTCCAATAACTGAGAATGAGCATCAATAAAGCCAGGGTAAATGGAGAGTCCTTGGGCGTCTACTGTGTTGGCGGGCTTGTATTTCTCTAAAAGCTCCTCGCCACCGACAGCGACAAATTTTCCGTTTTTTACAGCAAAAGCAGAGACTTTATCGAAGTTATTATTAACAGTGTAAACCTTTGCGTTGTGAACCAAAAGATCCACCCGCTCACCACAGCCTATTGACATCAACAATAAAAGAAGTACAATAAGCTTATGTTTATTCATAAAGGTAATTGTGGTGACAAAAATAAACTAAATTAAAAACTATTAAAATTTAATCCGAAATTAATAAACCTTTACAAATTGACATCAAACTTATATCGAATACCACCCAAATGGAGTTGATCTTGATTTTGATAGTAGGCCCATTGGGAAGTTTGGTCTCCAAGCAGCATTTTATTTTCATAAAACAAATCCCAAGCAGAATTTATTTTCCAAGTCAAGTAGGTTGAAATAGAAAAAATAGAACCTGTAGTTTCGGTACTTTCAAAACCACCCTCTTCCTCTTCTACTGGCCGCACGATCAAGAATTTTACTGAATCTCTTTTACCCATGTATTTGCCTCTCGTTTGAATAAATATTTTTTTTGCCAATCTAAAATTTGCACTCAGATCGATGGTAGTCTCAGGCAAGTTGAATACTTTCTCCCCGCTTGCTCTTCTGTATTTGAAATAATTTATATTGAGGCTCACCTTATTGTATTCACTAAAACGTATGGAAATATCGGTTACAATGCCCATTTTTTGTAAACGATCATAAATGACCTGATAGGCATTGGACAGTCGATATGCCATATCACCATTGTTTTTGTCATAGGGCAGCCGTTTGAAAATGGGAAAGTCATCCAATTCACTGTACTGGGTGTTAATATTGAATGAAAAACCTGAGCCAGGAAAAGCATTTAAACCTATAGTGAAGTGGTTGTTCTCCTGCGTAGGTCTGATAGATAGCGTCGGCGATACATAAGGATTTTTTTGCGAAAATGAAGTAAAACTGTTGAGGTGGAACCCACCCTCGTATTTGAGGTAGGGAATAATTTTACTGTTGTTAAAATTGTAGGAAATTTCAGTATTAGGGTAAGCATATAAAGCCGCTTTTTCGTCGTAATTAGCGAAGTGATAAAAACCGCTTGTCCCCAACTTCAACTTCAACTTTTTCCCTATGCTTAAAAAATTAAAATCCAATGCACCCAATCCATTCTGGTAGCTTAGGGGTTCATCACTAAAATAGCCGCGGGTAAAATCAGTATTGATAAGGCTTATCTCGGGAATTAACTCGATATAATTTCTGAGAAAAGGCAGCAGGACCTGGGTGTTTATTTTTACAATATGCTCGGTACTGTCAAAAGAATCGGTAGTAAAATGGGTGTTAAAATTTACTTTTCTAAAAACAGCATCGTACCATTGCCAATTGGAACGGATTGAAAGATAGTTCAAGTTCTGAGTAGGGTCAATAACTTCAGCTCTGAATGAGGGAATGTTATTCCAATTAAAATTATACAATCCAAAAAAATTGTGGCCTTGCCGGTCGAATCGCAAATCTGAATCTACCCGCATTTTATTTTGTTTGTACTGATGGAGTAAATTCAAGGTAGTTCTGTTTTGCTCACTGTTCAATAGGGTATTTTCAATACTCCCCACTTTAGTCTGCAGCATTTTAAAACCGATGGATTGAATCCTGTCCAATGAAACCATAGAGGAAAGATCAAATTTTAAGAAAGTGTTATTACCTATTCCGCCCGAAACGTAGGAATTGTGTCCCGTGGTACGCTCCTGTCTATTGAGTTTTAAAGGACTGGCTTTGTTGGGAATAAATGTTGAAACCACTGGAATGGTCTCAAAAGTATATTTGATTTTTTGTTTTTTGTAAACCAGAGAGTCTTCAGCAGCAAGGAGGCTACGAATTTTAAACACATCTTTTAAGCTGGGGCTGTAGGACTTCACCACAGTAACCTCTTGGGTACCCAAATCGATAGCGCCCTCCTCTTGTGCTTTTACAAATAAGCAGCCCCACAATAGCAATCCAAAAAATAAATGATATTTAAGGGGTTTCACTGCTGGGATTTTCTTGGGTTAAACTGGCATTTTGCTTTGCTTGTTCCTCATTAATTTGTTGTAACAAGGACTTACTTTTCGAAACAATATCAGGGAATTGATCGTAATTGGTGATCAAAGACTCCAATATGTAGGTCGCTTGGAAGGGATCATTGAGGGCGTTAAAATTTTTAGCCATCAATAAAAGACTTTTGGCCGCCCAAAAAGGTTGGCTTCTGAATTTTTGGGAAAGTAGGGCGATGACCTCATTTGACTGCTCGTATTCTTTGTTGTTGTAATTCTGTTCTGCCCTAAAATAGTGAGCCTCTGCTGCCAAAGCGACCATGGGAGCAGATTCAAGAATCATAAAGGCTTTTTCGGCTTTAATGGTATCTCCCAGGGCCATCCCAGACTGAGCTAAAATTTCGTAGGCATCCCATTTGACTTTCACCTCTAAGTTTTCCAATTCAATAACCTCTTCTGCTTTCTGCTGCGCGCTTTCATAAGCCTTAGATCGGTAGTGCCATCGCATGAGATTAAAGAGCGCGTACCTCTTGTTTTCTGGGAAAACGGCGACATTCTCTAACTCATTCCAGTAAGGAACCGCTGAGGCTTGTTTATCTTGTTGTACCAAAATTTGTGAAGCCCTGACCAATGCCTGCTCAAAATATTCGTTGGGTTTTTCATCGATTAACTTTTGATAATGCTCCTGAGCTGTGACCATATCAGATTCTTCAAAATAAATTTCCGCCAAAACAAAATGAGCATTTAGGGAATTTACACCCTCAGGATAAGCCGTCAAAAAAGAAATAAACGATTTCTTGGCTTGCTTTTTTCTATTGCTTAAAAACTGTTTTTCTGCTGCTGTGAATGCTGTCTTTTCCAATTCACTTTCAGAAAAAACATCGATGTTCCTACTTTTTAGCCACTGGGTGAATTGCGGAACCTCGTCCAAATCAACTGCGATTTCCTTCAGTGTCCTCAATGCCTGCTGTGCTACTCCATCTTTGGTAAATCGCATCACCAGTCTTTTTAGAACGCCTTCAGCGAGATTCAGTTTTTCTTGATTGTATAGAATAAGTCCTTTGTTAAGAATAGCTCTTGGAACGTAGGGGCTTTTGGGAAACATTTCAATCAGTTTGTCATAGGTCTTTATGGCTGTATCATTAGAATTTGCAACAGCATAGGCACTACTCAGCTCAAAAAAGGTGTCGTCGACAAAGGGCGACTGGGGATACTTTTGAATCAATTCCCTGCAAGAATTTATTTTTTGATTGTTACGGTCGACAAAGCCATAGCTTATGGATTTTTGAAATAGCGCATAGTCGGACTGACCCGGAGACATCACGATACTGCTATTATAGTATTCCATAGCATGCCAAAACTGACTCAGGGCAAATTCGGCATCACCCATTCGCAAGTAGCCATCTCGAATTTTACTTCTTGGATATTGATCTTGATTATCCATCATTTTTTTGAAAGCCACCAAGGCCAATTCATAATTACCCATTTTGAAGTGCGTGTATCCCAGATGGTAATAAAATTCTAATGCATGGATCATGCTTCTCTTTAGGGTCTTTTTTTCAAATTCATAATAGGCTTCAAGGGCCTCTTCAAAACGATTGAGTTCGTAATTGGTTTGTGCCAACCAGAAAAGAGATTGCGCACTAATGTTGTTTACCTTATCTTTTTTGACCGCCTTTTGAAAAAGAGATTCGGCCTCTAAATAATTGCCCGCATTGAATAATTGTGATGCTTTGAGAAAAGTCACCCGCTGTAAAAGCCGGTCGTCCTTATAGTCATTTTGTGAAGCAAGAATATCAATTACGATATCATAGTCACCACTATTGGTGTAGGAGTTTAAAAGCAGTTGGGTGAGCTCCTCTTCGTTGTTTGACTTGGGATATGACTCCAGGTAGCGAATGATAACATTGGGTACACTTTCATAAGGGTTCCCAATTTCGTAACCCAGCTTGGAATAATTGAGAATGGAAATTTGTGTGATGTCAGGATTAAAAGTCATGGAGGCAGCACTTCTGTAGGCGTTAAGAGCAGAAGTCTTGCGATCTTTTTTTAGGTAACATTCTGCCAAATAGTAATATGCGTTTTGGGCCAGTTTATCTTTTTTACCAATAATTTTACTGAACTCTGCGATCGCGCGACTGAAATCCCCCGTTTCATAATAAGCATAACCCAACTGGTAGAAATCTGTATGGGTCCATTTCCCCTTTTTTCCCTTGTAATTTAGGAGGTACTTCAAGGCCTGAGCATACTGTTGGGTGTTAAAAAAGCTTTCTCCTATAATTTTTGATAACTCAGAAAAATTCTCTCCCTGAGCATCTACGATCTCTTTTTTACCCAATTCAATGGCTTTTTCAAATCGGCCTAACTTAAAATTCATTTCAACTTGAAAGTATCCCAAGGTTTCCTTTTGATCTTGCCTGGTGACCTTGGTAAAAGAATTCGAAGCAGCGTTATAATCCTCCAACTGATAGGCAATATGGCCTAAATAATAGTGCGCATCAGACTCATATTGGGGATTAAATTTTACTTTTTCAAAAAGTGGCTTGGCCTTAGAATATTGTTTTTTGGAAAAAAGTGTATATCCTTTTTTAAAATAAAATTTAGGAAGTTCAGGCCGGGGAACATCCGAGGCTTTTACACTGGAAAACCATTTAAGAGCATAGGCGTATTGTTCATTGTTAAAATAAAAATTGGCCAGGTCTAAATATACTGTTTTTATAATGGGGGTGTTGGGATAATCAATTCGGTATGATTCGATCAATTTTACAGCGCCAGGATCATTTAGTCTCAAGGCGGTTGACATCCTAAAGTAGTTGATTTCCTCCCAAGCCTTTTTACTCAGATCAAAATCCTGGTAGAGGGCAAATGCTTGATCAACATTAGCATAATTGCCTTGATAATATAAATCAGTGGCATTTATTTTTAAAATGGAATTGTCAGTAATTTGTGACCAAGCGGGTGAAGTAAAAAAAAACAACCCTAAAGTAAATAAGCTATTTTTTTTTGTAAGGACCATACTCAAAATTAATCAGAAACCTTTCTTGTAGGAACGAATTTATTGTCGCTTGCGTATAATTTATTAACAAATTTTA
>PBCE01000013.1 GCA_002716845.1 Flavobacteriaceae bacterium
CTGGTTAACAATGCCGGTATTACCAAAGACAATTTGATGATGCGAATGGGCGAAGAAGATTTTGACGCTGTCATCGAAGTGAACCTAAAGTCTGTTTTTAATATGACCAAAGCCATACAGCGTACTTTTTTAAAGCAAAGACACGGAGCATTGATCCACATGAGTTCTGTTGTTGGAATTAAAGGCAATGCTGGGCAAACAAATTATGCTGCCTCAAAAGCTGGAATCATCGGCTTTTCAAAAGCCGTAGCCCTCGAATTGGGTTCCAGGAATATAAGAAGTAATGTTATTGCCCCAGGATTTATAGAAACCGAAATGACAGACAGTCTTTCGGAAGATTTGGTTCAAGCGTGGCGTGATGGGATTCCCTTAAAAAGAGGGGGGCTTCCTGAGGATGTTGCCAATGCTTGTGTTTTTCTGGCATCAGATTTGTCAAATTATATAACCGGCCAAGTCCTTCAAGTAGACGGAGGAATGCTAACTTAAAAATTATTTATCATGCAAAAATTACCTAAAATTGGATTGCCCATTATCATTTTGGCCTTTGTGCTAATTGTTTTCGTTTCAAAATCTTCTATCAATATTGGATATGGAGAAGCTGGCGTTCTATTTAAAACCTTTAGTGGAGGGGTTGTAACAGAGCAACCACCACTCGGGGAAGGTTTTCATGTCATTGCCCCTTGGAATAAGGTTTTTATTTACAACGTAAAACAACAGGAGTTTTTTGAAGGCAACATGCAAGTACTTTCTTCCAACGGTTTGGAAATATCCTTGGATGTTTCCGTATTGTATCAACCCAAATACGATGAACTGGGGCTGTTACACCAAACCAAAGGTGAAAACTATGTGAATATTGTCTTGATTCCACAAATTCGTGCGGTAGCCCGTTCTGTGGTTGGACGTTACACCCCAGAGCAGTTGTATTCTACCAAGCGAGATGCCATTCAAAATGAAATTTATGAAGAAACCATTAAAAACGTACAATCGCAACACATTCAGGTCAATGCCGTATTGGTTAGAGACGTAACATTGCCCTTGGCGATCAAAGAAGCCATCGAACGAAAATTAGGACAGGAGCAAGAGTCTTTGGAATATGAGTTTCGCCTTGAAAAAGCCAAGCAAGAGGCCGAGCGTCAGCGTATCGATGCTGAGGGTAAAGCGACAGCCAACCGCATTCTAAGTGCTTCACTAACCGATAAAATCCTACAAGAAAAAGGGATAGAAGCGACCTTAAAGCTTTCTGAATCCCCCAATTCTAAAGTCATTGTTATTGGCAGTGGAGATTCTGGATTGCCCATTATATTAGGGAATCAGTAAAATTGATTTTATTGCTATTTGAAAAATTTGCTATATTTGCAGAGTGAAAAAATTGATTCTTCATACACATTCCTTTTTAACCGATCAAATGAGGTGAAGGTAATGTATTGTCCATACTTAAAACCCGTTTGATTTTCAAACGGGTTTTTTTTTAATATTTATTTAAATGATAAAAATTGCAATTCAAAAATCAGGTAGACTCAACGAGGAGTCCTTGGGGATCTTAAAAAAATGTGGGATATCTATTGATAACGGTAAAGACCAGCTAAAGGCTGCTGCGAGAAACTTTCCATTAGAAGTGTTGTGCTTAAGAAATGGTGATATCCCCCAATATTTAAGAGATGGGGTAGTGGACTTAGCCATCATCGGTGAAAACCTAATCCACGAAAAGGGGAAAGACCTTCGAATAATTGAAAAACTGGGATTTTCTAAATGTAGGGTGGCCATGGCTGTACCCAAGGAAAAGGCATTTAACGATATTAAAGAGTTCAATGGTAAGCGCATTGCAACTTCCTATCCCAATACAGTCAATCAGTTTTTGGAGGAAAATAATATTTCTGCGGAATTACACGTCATCAACGGCTCTGTTGAGATCGCGCCAAATATAGGATTGGCAGATGCCGTATGTGATATTGTTTCCAGTGGCAGCACCCTTTTTAAAAACAATTTAAAAGAAGTGACCAAAATCCTTGATTCTGAGGCAGTGCTGGTCCAAGCACCTGCAATGGATGCAGAAAAAACAGCAATCATAGATAAATTACTTTTTCGCATTAGGACCGTCTTACGAGCCAAAAAACTAAAGTACATTTTACTTAATTCCCCCAATGATAAAATTGAAGAAATCAGCGCAATACTTCCCGTGCTTAAAAGTCCGACTGTACTGCCATTGGCGCAGTCCGGATGGTCTTCCTTGCACTCTGTGATCGACGAAGCGTCTTTTTGGGAAGTCATCGAAGCCCTAAAAGCAGCGGGTGCTGAGGATATATTGATTTGTCCCATCGAAAAAATGGTATTATAATGAAACGATATATAACCCCCCCCGAGTCAGAATGGCAATCCCTTTGCCAACGTGGATCAGCATCATACGAGGCGCTGAAGCCACTTGCCAAGGAAGTTTTTGAGGCTGTCACCAACATGGGGGATCAAGCCCTTTTTGAATACACCGAAAAATTTGATGGAGTAAAAACAGAAAATTTAAGCGTAACACACGAAGCCATTGCTGCTGCAAAAAACAGGGTTTCACCAGCATTAAAGGCGGCCATACAAAAAGCGAAAGAAAACATCCTGCGTTTCCACGAAGCACAAAAGACCCATGAAGTGCGTATAGAAACAATAAAAGGGGTCAATTGTTGGCAAAAGAAGTTGCCCATTGAAAAGGTAGGCCTTTATATTCCTGGAGGTTCTGCTCCGCTTTTCTCTACAATACTCATGTTGGCTGTTCCTGCACAAGTTGCAGGCTGTAGTGAAGTTGTATTGTGCTCACCACCAAATGATGACGGAAGTCTTGCAGATGTAATACTTTATACAGCAGATTTGTGTGGAATTACAAATATCTACAAAGTGGGAGGCATGCAAGCAATTGCAGGAATGGCCCTAGGAACGGCCACCGTTCCCAAAGTAGACAAGCTCTTTGGTCCTGGCAATCAATATGTAACCGTAGCAAAACAATGGGCTACCCAATACCAAGTCTCTATAGACATGCCCGCAGGACCCAGTGAGCTGATGGTAGTGGCGGATGACACGGCCGATCCCTCCTTTGTGGCGGCCGATTTACTCTCTCAAGCAGAACACGGGCCCGACAGTCAGGTGTTGTTTGTCACCACCAACAAAGAGATGATGGACAAGGTAGATGCTGAATTGGAAAATCAGCTGGCGGTTTTGTCTCGAAAGGCAACGGCTGTCAAAGCACTGAACAACTCCAAAATCATTTACTTCGAAAAAGAGGAAGAGGCGCTGTCCTTTACCAATTATTACGGGGCTGAGCACCTGATCGTCTGCTTAGAAAATGAAGACGATTTTGTGTCGAAAATCAAACACGCAGGATCTATTTTTGTGGGCAATTATACCCCAGAGAGTGCTGGTGATTATGCTTCTGGCACCAATCATACCCTGCCCACCAATGGATATGTAAGACAATACAGCGGAGTAAACTTAGACAGTTTCCTCAAGGCAATTACCTACCAAAAAATAACCGCTGAAGGATTACAAGCCTTAGGGCCTGTGGTAGAGGAAATGGCTACTGCAGAAGGTCTGCAAGCACACAAAAACGCTGTTTCTATTCGGCTCAATAAACTACATTCATGACACCAGCAATCATAGATCTATTACTACGTCCCATGATCAAATCCATTGTACCCTACCGTTCGGCTAGGGACGAGTTTGAGGATTTTGAGGCCCAAAAAATATATTTGGATGCTAACGAAAATCCATTTGGTGACGGCATCAATCGTTACCCTGATCCGCTACAGAGAAAACTAAAACAGTCTTTGGCGGGGGTCAAAGGGGTTCAACCCGAACAGATTTTATTGGGCAACGGAAGTGATGAAGTGCTGGATTTGATTTTTCGTACTTTTTGTGAACCTGGAGCGGATGAGGTGCTGCTGTTGCCACCTACCTATGGGATGTATGGCATTTTGGCAAAACTAAACAACATCCAAATCAAGGAAGTCCCATTAGATAAAGACTTTTTACCCGACATCAATGGCATCCTTACGGTAGTAAGTGAGACCACCAAAATCATATTTGTCTGTTCCCCAAACAATCCTTCCGGAAATGCAGTGCCCTTGAAGCTCATCAAAATGCTTTTAGACGGATTTAAAGGCATTGTTGTCATTGATGAGGCCTACATTGACTTTTCTGAGGAAGAAAGTGCTCTAGGTCTATTAAAAGATTATCCACAGCTTTTGGTTTGCCAGACCTTTTCCAAGGCCTTCGGATTGGCGGGGATTCGACTCGGGATGTGTTTTGCTCACCCCTCGGTCATTAATTATTTTAACAAAATCAAACCGCCCTACAACGTCAATGCCCTCAGTCAAGAACAAGCCTTAGCTCGGTTGGTGGACTATAAAACCGTTCAGGAAGAGGTAGGCCTGCTAATCGATGAACGAAAAAAATTGGACAAAGCCTTGATACAATTTGATTTTATTGTAAAAATTTACCCCAGCGATGCCAATTTTCTGCTGATGGTGGTGGACGATGCTGATAAACGCTACAACCAATTTTTGGCGGCCGGAATGGTCCTCAGAAATCGTTCGCGTTTACAAGGATGTAAAAACACTCTGAGGGTGACTGTAGGGACCCCTGAGGAAAATAGTAACTTTATTGAGATTTGTAAAATCATAGATCAATGAAAAAAGTACTTTTTATCGACCGTGACGGCACCCTGACCATAGAACCTAGGGATTACCAGTTAGATGCCTACGAAAAATTGGTTTTTTACCCCAATGTATTCCGTTATCTCAGCAACATCGCTAAGGAGCTGGACTACGAACTAGTGATGGTCACCAACCAAGATGGCTTGGGAACGGATAACTTTCCTGAGGCAGACTTTTGGCCGTATCAAAACCTTTTGATCAAGTCTTTTGAAAACGAGGGGGTTGTTTTTTCTGAAGTATTTATCGACCGAACATTCCCTGAGGAAATGGCCGAAAGCCGCAAACCCGGAACAGCCATGCTAACCGCCTATATGGACAACCCCAAGTATGACTTGGCCGGTTCCTATGTGATCGGCGATCGGTTGACCGACATGCAATTGGCCAAAAACCTAGGAGCCAAAGGTATTTTTATCGACAACAATGTAGCACTTGGCGCAGACGAAGTAACCGACGGCACACTAGAGGATACCGTCGCCCTAAAAACCAAGAGCTGGGGGGACATCTACCGCATGCTTTTGCTTAAGGATCGTGCGGTGCATTTAGAACGCAATACTAATGAAACACAGATCAGTATAACACTAAACTTGGATGGCAGAGTAAAGAGCACCATCGATACCGGTATTGCTTTTTTTGATCACATGCTGGACCAATTGTCCCGACACGGTGGGGTCGATCTGAACATCAAAACAAGGGGAGATTTACAGGTGGATGAACACCACACCATCGAGGATACTGCCATTGCCTTGGGAGAAGCGTTTTCCAAAGCCTTGGGAGACAAAAAAGGAATCGAGCGCTATGGCTTTACCTTGCCCATGGACGACGCATTGGCACAAGTAGCGATTGATTTTGGTGGCAGAAGCTGGCTGGTATGGGAAGCATCGTTTAAAAGAGAAATGATTGGGCAAATGCCCACAGAGATGTTTTACCACTTCTTTAAGTCGTTTTCCGATGGCGCCAAGGCCAATATCAATATCAAAGCCAGTGGTGAGAACGAACACCACAAAATTGAAGCCATTTTTAAGGCCTTTGCCAGAGCCATAAAAAGCGCTGTAAAAAGAGACGTCAACAATATGGTATTGCCTTCTACCAAAGGAACCCTCTAACATGAAAACTGTAATAATTGATTACGATGCTGGAAACGTCAAAAGCTTAGAGTTTGCGCTAGAGCGCTTGGGGGTATCAACGGAAATTACTGATGACAGCACAAAAATTGCTGCGGCAGAAAAAGTTATTTTTCCCGGGCAGGGAGAAGCCGCTAGTGCCATGAACAAATTGAGGTCAAAGGGATTAGATGTATTGATCCCTCAACTAAAGCAGCCCGTTTTGGGGATCTGTTTGGGCATGCAATTACTCTGTGAGCTGACGGAGGAGGGTGATACCACGGCCCTGGGGATACTCCCCCTTAAAGTAAGGCGCTTTCCCAATACGGTCAAAGTACCACATATGGGGTGGAACCAAATCAAGCACCACCAAAAGGGAATTTTTAAAGGCATAACCCAAAATTGTTATATGTATTTAGTGCATTCCTATTATGTTCCCTTGAACAATGCCACAGTGGCACAAAGTGACTACTCCTGCCGCTATAGCGTTGCCGTTGAAAAAGACAATTTCTACGGGGTGCAATTCCACCCAGAAAAGAGCAGTAAAGACGGACAAAAGCTTTTAGAAAATTTTTTAAATTTTTAAGATGAGAATCATCCCAGCCATAGACATCATAGAAGGAAAGTGCGTGCGCCTTACCAAGGGCGACTACAACACCAAAAAAATATATAACGAAGACCCCCTCGAGGTTGCAAAATCCTTTGAGGACAGTGGGATCACTTATTTGCATTTGGTGGATTTAGACGGTGCCAAAGCCGAAAACATTGTAAACCACAACGTATTGGAAAAATTGGCTTCTAAAACCCTGCTAAAAATTGATTTCGGAGGGGGGGTAAAATCCGATGACGATCTTAGAATCGCCTTTGAATCGGGCGCTAACCAAATAACTGGGGGCAGTATTGCCGTTAAAAATGCGGAAGTCTTTAAAAAATGGCTATCCCAGTACGGTGGTGAAAAAATCATTTTAGGTGCCGATGTAAAAGGCATGCAAATTGCCGTAAACGGATGGACGGAAACCTCCGATGATGAATTGATCCCCTTTATTAAGGACTATATGCAAGAGGGGGTGCAATATGTGATCTGTACAGACATCCAAAAGGATGGGATGTTGGCAGGCCCTGCCATTAAGTTATATCAGCAATTGTTGGCCGACTGTCCCCAGCTAAACCTGATCGCCTCTGGGGGTATTTCTGAGGAAGCTGAGCTACCGAAGTTGGCAGCTATAGGCTGCGAGGGAGTCATCATAGGTAAAGCGATATATGAAAATAAAATAAGCTTAAAAAGCTTGGAAGAATATATTTTAAACAACTGATCTGTGCTGACAAAAAGAATCATACCCTGTTTGGACGTAAAAGACGGAAGGACTGTAAAAGGCGTTAATTTCGTCGATCTTCGCGATGCTGGAGACCCAGTGGCATTGGCAGAACGCTATACCCAAGAGGGTGCCGACGAGCTAGTGTTTTTAGACATCTCGGCGACAGAGCAAAAACGAAAAACCTTGGCAGCGCTGGTGTTGAAAGTGGCGGCAGCGCTTGACATCCCTTTTACCGTAGGGGGGGGAATAAGCAGTGTAGCAGATGCCAAAACCCTGTTGCGGAATGGGGCAGACAAAGTATCCATCAACTCAGCCGCCGTGCGGCGGCCTGCATTGATCAACGAGCTGGCAGAAGCCTTTGGGCGACAATGTGTGGTCGTGGCAATAGACGCCAAAAAAATTGAAGACCAATGGCGGGTGCACCTAGTAGGGGGGAAGGTACCCACAGACATCGACCTGTTTGAATGGGCGCAAGAAGCCGAAGCCCGCGGTGCTGGGGAGCTACTTTTTACCTCCATGGATCACGACGGTACCAAAAATGGCTTTGCCAACATCGCTTTGTCGAAGCTATCTGAAGTTGTCAATATTTCTATCATCGCCTCTGGTGGGGCGGGGAACATCAGCCACTTCGCCGACAGTTTTACCCTCGGAAAAGCTGATGCTGCACTGGCCGCCAGTGTTTTTCACTTCGGTGAAATCGCCATCCCCAAGCTAAAAAGTAAGTTAAAAGAAAAAAATATCGGAATTAGAATCACCTCATGAAAACACCAAATTTTAAAAAAGACCCCAACGGACTCTTGCCAACCATCGTTCAGGATCCTAAAACCCTCAGGGTTCTGATGTTGGGCTATATGAATGCAGAAGCCTTGGAAAAAACCCAAGCAACTAGACGCGTTACCTTTTACAGCCGTTCCAAAGGGCGTTTGTGGACCAAAGGGGAGGAGAGTGGTAATTTTTTAATCTATACCACCTATAAGTTAGACTGCGACCAAGACGCACTCTTGGTCTATGCCCAACCGAAGGGGCCTACCTGTCATACTGGGGCCGATAGCTGCTGGGAAGAGGAAAATAGCAGCCGTTTTGGCTTTCTTTCCGAGCTGGAAGAAACCATCGCCCAACGTAAAAATGCAGACGTTGATACCAGCTATGTAGCCTCACTCTTTAAAAAGGGCATCAACAAAATCGCCCAAAAATTAGGTGAGGAAGCAGTGGAAACAGTAATTGAAGCCAAAGATGAAAATTCCGAGCTTTTCCTAAACGAAAGTGCCGACTTGCTTTTTCACTATCTGATCCTTCTCCAGGCTAAAGGCTTTTCCTTGAAAGACATCGAAACGGTTTTAGAAAGCCGAAAACGGTAGGTGAGGAGTGAAAGGGCGTCCAGCTTTAATATATTTTTTTGTGGGGCTTATGTAAGTCTCTAGTTATTGAGCAGGGAATCCAGCAGGTAAATGCCGATGTAAATTTATCTATCCCAATGATGTGGTTACAAAATACAAAGTCGCCTTGGTTGTTAGCTTCCAAAATTGACGCTTTGGCATCGTCCGGAAATAAAAGCTAGCCTTGTGCGTTTAGGAATACCGCACAAATGGGGAGTAGAAAGTAGCCTTTAAGATATTTTAAATTAAAAAAACAGAACTTTTGCTATCTTAAATAAAATAAATATTAAGTCTGTGATTTCCTATCAACAAACTATAAACAAATAGGATAGGATAAAGTATAAGTTCATTTTTTTAATAAAAATTTCAGCCTCCAGCACTTCAATACTGTTATTATTGGCTGAAAAAATAGTAATTTGTATGCAAGAAAACACATTATTTATTTCAATGTCTGGAATTGACCCCCAAGTATTAAAGTTTTTTAAAACACTTTCAAAAAATAACAATCGTGAGTGGTTTGAGGCCCACAAGCCTAAATTTAAGGCTTTGGAAGCTGATATCAAGGGATTTGTAAAAACCATAGCGGCGGGACTTCAAGATCACGATAAAATTGAAAAAGCAAAATTGTTCCGCATTTACCGTGATGTCCGCTTTTCAAAAAATAAAACCCCCTATAAAACCCATTTCGGTATGGCCTTTCACCGGGAAAAACCATCGCTACGTGGGGGATACTACATACATTTGGAGCCCAAAAACAGTTTTATCGGGGTTGGATTTTGGGGCCCCAGTCCTCTGGATTTATTCCGAATCAGGAAGGAGTTAGAAGTCGATGCCGAAGAATTGCGACAGATTATGGCGGATCCGACATTTATAAGTTATTGGGGGACCTTGCAAGGAGATGAGGTCAAAACTGCCCCAAAGGGATTTAACAAAGAACACTCTAATATTGATTTGATAAAAAAGAAACAATATATATTTCATCATCTTTTAAGCGACCAGGAGGTCTTAGATCCAAATTTTTCAGAGCTGATAGATGATCATTTCCAAAACATTCGCCCTTATTTTGATTATATGAGTAGTGTGCTCACAACCGACCTTAATGGGGAAAGTATCCTTTAATCGATTGCTTAAAGATCAAAGATTTTAAAAGGTCTAATTCTCGAATATTTTGAAAATAAGTAGGAATTGATGCAAAGTTTGTTAGAAAAGGGGAAGCCACTTTGGATGAAACCATTTTAAACAACGAGTCCTTGACCACCATCCAAAAGTAATACTAAAGCGCCTTACAGGCTTAACCTTTAACCTGAACGAAATTAAAAGGGATTTTTTGTAAAAAATTTATATAATTAAATTTTAAAAGTTGGAACAAACAGAAAACCAAGAGATTTAGTTCCATATTTAGATCTATTAAAAACTAATCAAAATCTACTTCTTTTACCTGATAAATAATTCTTAAATTAAAAAAATGTTTAAAGAAATAAATTTTCGTTCATTCGTTTGTTAACGACACAAATCCAAGTCTAAGTGTTTAATTTATTTTTAAATAAAATTAATTTATTTAAAAAATTAATTAGAACCAATGAACTAATTTAAGATTCAATCCTCTCTGCCTTGGAATTAATTCATTTTGCACTAGATAATTGTCATTGTAAATAATGTATAAATTTGAAAGTCCTTTAAATCTCCATTGAAGTCTGGAGTTAATTCCAAAGTTTTCTGATTGGGAACCATATTGAAAAATTGTGGCCCAATAAAGAGTTTTAGTAAAAGTGAAATCAAATTTTGAACTTGCTAATAAAATATTTGTTGTAGGATAATTTAAACCTAATTTAATTTTATCATATTTGAGTTTTAGACTTGAAACTAATTTTGGTTGTATCCTTAAATAAACCTCATTTCTTAAAGAAACTATTCTACCCCCAAAGAATTTGCCTGTTTCTCCAGATAATTCATATATGAAATCATTCGAGGGGTCTGATGAATATTGAGCTTCAAAAAATTCTGAATAATAGGTTTTTTCTCCATCAATTTTATTTAATTCATCAACTCCAGTTGGGTCAAAATCATAAGGAATATATTCCGTTCGGTTTATATATTTCAGACCAAAAGAACTTTGGTTTTTGAATCTTATGGTCGAAAACAACCAACTTGTATTGTAGTGGATATTTTCAATCTGATCCTTATGCTTATAATAAAAGACATGCTGATACCTAAATGAAATTGAATTAAGTCTGCCACTATTTGGATAAATAGTATACTGGTAATGAGGTTTTAGTTTAGATACCCCTTTCCTTCTCATAAAGCCCAAGTCCGATCTAAAATCATCTCCCAAATAGTGATAATTAATTCTGAGACGATGATTTCTTGAAATTCGATTTATTGTGAACCCTGCACTTGTGTTATCATCCTTACTAACATTTTCAAAAGATTTATAAAAATAAGCTCTTCCATTCCATTTATTTTTTTCTGTAATTAAATCATACTCTAGTCCAGCTACTCTATTAAACTGGTCTTCATAGTCTACAAATTCGTAATCTTGTGTATTTTGTCTATTAACAAAAAGAAATTTGACAAGAGATCTTTTGAAAACTCTTTGATGGAGAGAGATTACAGAATTCAAATTCATTGGTATATTATTACTTAAATCTTCATCTGTTAACATATTTAAAAAACCCAACTTAAGGTTATTATTTATCTTTCCGCTAACTCTAACTCCGGACAAAATTTTATTTTCAATCAAATCACCATCAACATTTCTTGCCAATCCAATCCTTCTTGAGAAAAAAGGATTCATCATTAAATCCTCACCGAAATTTGTATATATATCATTATTCTCTAAAAAGAATTGCCGTTTCTCAGGCATTTTAAATTCAAATCTTGTGAAATTGACAATTTCATTATCAATTTCGGCTTGAGAAAAATCTGAATTAAAAGTAACATCAAGGTTCAACTCTGATTTTAACGGAACTCGAATATCAAGACCATTTTTGAGATTATTTACTGATCTATTTTCTGCAAAATCCTTATCAATAAAACCATTAATAAATGGAATTAGCCATGTTTTTCCTTTTGATTTGTTTAGTGGCTTTTCAAAAATTATTTCACCCATAAATGCGAGATTATAATCATTAAACTCTTGCGGAATTCGAGCCCAAGTAGTCCTTTGACTCTCCTCGGTATCAAATCTAAAGAAATTAAATCGCCAGAATTTAGAATTTTCAGGATAATTAAAAGTAGAAAGCGGAATTTTCATTTCAATTAGATAATACCCCTCATAAACTTTACCCTCAACATCAAAATTTCCGTTCCACGACTTATTAATATCTGATCTAGAGGTACCAACCCCTCCATTTGATACAAGTATATCACTTTTTACTCCAAGCATATTAGAACCAAACATATATGCGTTGTTTCCATCGCTGAAAGTATCAAACAAAAAATTTACTTTATCAGAAGCGGCCCCGCTAAAGTCCCACTTTAGGGAGGGTATTACATAATCTTTTGATTTGGAGAATGATTTGCACAGCAAATAAATATTTTTGTCATCAAATAGAATTCTCACCTCAGTTGGATTATTGAATTCATCTGTCTCATTGGGAAAATGTTGCCAATTAGCATACATTTTATTTGCCATTTTCCATGAATTCTCGTCATCAATTCCATCTATTTTAATTTCATTAGTGGAAAATTTAACATGGTAATCTAATTTCTTTTGTTGAGAATTTAAATTTGTTACTAACAACAAAAAAATGAGCGTAATTGTAGAAAAATTAATATTAAATAACAATTTGAATTAAATTAAATAAGTATATATAACAAATAAAGGAGTGCAAATTTTACTGACAAAAATAATAAAATTTATTTCCATTCTTATTGGCTAGCATAAATCTACGTTTAGCTTCATCTATAATTTGAAGCTTTTCGTTAAATTGAAAAGTGGATAATCTAGCCAATGCGTAATAAATTTTACATCTAATAATTATACTTAATGTTTTAAAACAGAAATTATTTGCTGATTTTAATAATCAAGATAATCCTTTAAAATATTTTGCTAATTAAGTTATATAAGGTAGGGTTTTTAGTTTCTAAATCGGATAATATGTATAAAACTAATTATTTATGAATTGTCTGGCTTATTTTAATTTTTTAATTTCTTTAAGTATTTTAATTAATGAAAATAATATTAACTATAAAGCGCAGGAAAATGAAAAAATAGTTTATGGGGATGGACAAATTAAAATTATTGGTTTTAGTGGAACAGGGAAAATAGAGGTTTACACAATTATTGGAAATCAAATTTCGAATATAAAAGTTCGTGAATTAAAATCTTATATTTTTAATTTAGAAATTCCACCTTCAAACATTTATATAATACGAATATATAATAATGGTATATATAAATCATTTAAGTTTACTGTTCCCTAAAATTGATAGTATTATTTTAAAAGTAAACAAATAGTATAATTCTATAATTAATATTATGTAAAATAGATATATACTAAAACCAAATCAATTTATTGTACTTTTAAATGATATCTACCCTATCATGAAAGCATTAAAAATTATTAAAGGTGTAGTGATTGGCCTTATAATCATGGCAGGCTTATTCTTTGTTTATGCACTCTACATCAATCCCACAAGCCCAAAAGGAAAAGTGAGCTATAAAAATGGAGACAAATCAATCCATGTGCGCTACTATCGCCCATTTAAAAAGGAACGGTTGATTTTTGGTGAAGCTGCTCAAAATGCTTTAGTCCCCTATGGAATTTACTGGCGTTTGGGCGCTAATTTGACCACTAAAATAAGTACCAATCAAGATTTAATTATTGCGGGTCGTAAACTTCCCAAAGGATCTTATGGGCTCTATACCTATCCTTATGCTGATCACTGGGAGGTTTATGTGCACGACAAAACATGGGGCATCAGTTATAAAGAACCAGCAGCAGACGGTATTGTAATGAAGTTTAAGGTTGCTGTCCAGTTAACAGATGAAGCCGTTGAGCAATTTACAATCGATTTTGTTGAGTCGTCCATCCGAATGCGCTGGGATACAACCAAAGTTCTAATACCGATCAATTAATGCGAAGGTTTTTTTCTCAGCTCTTTTCCCTTTTTAAAATCATTCTGGCGTTGCTTTTTATTGGGGGTATTTCCTATTATATCATCGATAAAATTCAAGAAAAAAACAACTTGATGGACATAGAGGAATACAGCCCGAAATCTACCTTAATCGTCCCTGAGACGACGATTAAGCGGGCAAAATTCCCCTTTATCGACGTCCACAACCACCAATTTGACATGCCGCTGAAGGACCTGTCCAAACTGACGGCGGAAATGGACAGCTTAAACATGGCGTTTATGATCAATCTCAGTGGGTTTAGGGGGTTGTACCTGCAGCAATCCCTTAAAAATGTAAAAGAAAACGCCCCCACCCGCTTTGGTTTATTTGTCAACATCGATTTTGAAACTATAGATGAGGCTGATTTTGCTACCGAGCAAGTTGCCTTGATTGACCAAGCGGTGCAAGACGGCGTGATGGGTCTAAAAGTTTACAAGTCACTGGGACTCACCGACCGAGATAATAACGGAACTCGGATTCCTGTAAACGACCCCCGTTTAGACCCCATTTGGAAGGCTTGTGGGGACAACAATATCCCAATTTTGATTCACAGTGGTGAACCCGCTTCGTTTTGGCATCCAAAGGATAAGTTTAACGAACGCTGGTTAGAATTACGCCAAAAACCCAACCGTTATCGCGACCCTGAAACCAATCCCTCCTTTGAGGAAGTCCTTGCCGAACAACACGACATCTTTCGGAAGCACCACAACACCACTTTTATCAATGCCCACTTGGGATGGATGGGAAATGATTTAGACCGACTGGGCGCTCATCTTGACACCTACCCCAATGTGTTCACCGAAATTGGAGCTGTTTTGGCAGAGTTGGGCCGACAACCCAAACGCGCCCGACTGTTTTTTATCGAATATCAAGACCGGATTCTTTTTGGGAAAGACAGCTACCGAGTCAGTGAGTATTACACCTATTTTAGAGTCTTAGAAACTGACGATGAATATTTTGACTACTACCGAAAACGACACGCCCACTGGAAAATGTATGGCGTGGCCCTCCCCGACTCCATTTTAAAAAAACTTTATTATAAGAATGCACTGCGTTTGTTTCCCAAGATTGATAAAACACCTTTTAAACCTGAATTATGATTATTGTAAATACACCCGAAATCAACAATAAAAAAATTACGGAAACCCTAGGTATTGCCAGAGGCAGTACCGTTCGTGCCCGCAATGTGGGGCAAGATATTTTTGCAGGATTGAAGAACATCATCGGTGGGGAAATTTCGGAATACACCAAACTTCAAGCCCAGTCCCGCGAACAAGCCTTACAGCGCATGATCGAAGATGCCGAGCGTATGGGTGCCAATGCGATTGTAAACGTCCGCCTCACCACCTCTATGGTCATGCAAGGCTGCTCTGAAATCCTCGCCTATGGAACTGCTGTCGTGGTGGAGTAAAATGGAACTCCTGTTTTTTTTAGTCTGTGGAGTACTCCTGGTTTATCTTATTTACAAAAAAGGTAAGGAAAAAAATGAGGAAAACTTTGAGGACCGTGAGTATTAATTTTTAACTCCCAAAAACACGTCCACCCCTTTAGGGACAAGATTTCTTGAAGTACGTCTAAAACTCACCACCTGTCCGGTGTGGTAAATTGCATCAGTGATCGGACCATTGATTAAGTTCCAGATCTAAAATTGAGACTGCTTCCCACTCCGATCAAAACGATATGTAATTCCTTTATATCCTGATCTGTTTTATCTGCTTACTCTATTGCTGCATTTTTTAAAAATCCTAAGGTCTCTTTCCTAAGGGTTTCTAAGTCATCGGGAGCTATGAGCGCTGGCCGTATCGAAGAATTTCCCTGTATCGCCTCTGCTATGGTTTGACTCAAATCGTGGATATGCATCAGGGTCTCTAGAGTACTCTGTGATTCTGAGGTTGGTTGGTAATTTAAATCCTTTCCCGCAGTCCTTCGGTAGCCCAATAATATCGAAACCCTAAGCCTTCAATCATTCGCGTGATGGTGTTTGCCGTGGTATAGTATTCTGCTTCAGAAGGAATCGAATAAAAAGGAAGCTCTTGTGCCATAACGTTAGATGAAATTAAAAATAAGAGAGGTAAAACTCGAGTAAACCCCATATATTGTAAATAGTATTTTAGCATGAATAATTATTGCCTTATGTCCAAAAAACTAAACAGCTTAGAAGCTCTTGCGGCTATTCAATTTAAAAATTTAGCTCCAGACCCAGAGCCCCAGCCAGATACCAAACCTGAATTTCAACCTCAAGATTTGGAAGCCCACTTCAGTAACAAAGGACGCGCTGGGAAGACCGTCACCTTGATCAAAGGTTTTGAGGGCAGTTCATCAGAATTAAAAGAGTTGGCAAAAAAGTTAAAACAAGCGGTTGGTGTTGGAGGAAGTATAAAAGAAGGTGAGATTATAATTCAAGGGAATTATCGTGAACAATTGATTGGGATTCTCCAAGAAATGGGACATCGCGTAAAACGGATTGGCGGATGATTTACAGTTTCCAGTCAATCGGTTTCTTTCCTATGGAACTAAGGTAAGTATTGGCTTTACTAAAATGCTGGTTACCAAACCAATAGCCCCTATTGGCGCTAAACGGAGATGGATGTCCAGCAGTTAAAATACTGTGTTTTTCCGCATCGATCAGCTTCTTTTTTTGTTTGGCATAGCTTCCCCACAACAAGAAAACAATGCCCTCGTATTGGTCCGAGAGCCTTTGGATTACTTCATCGGTAAACTGCTCCCATCCTTTGCCTTGGTGGCTCCCAGCTTGGTGGGCTTGAACCGTGAGTGTGGCGTTGAGTAAAAGCACTCCTTGTTTTGCCCAATATGTTAAATCACCACTAGCGGGGTAGGGTATTTCCAGATCTTGCTCCAATTCTTTAAATATATTCACCAAAGACGGTGGATGTTTTACACCCGAAGGTACCGAAAAGGACAGACCGTGCGCCTGGTCGACTCCATGGTAGGGATCCTGACCTATGATAACCACCTTGGTTGCTTTAGGGGGGCAAAGGTCGAAAGCATTAAAAATAAGTTTTCCCGGGGGATAACAGCGTCCCGACTGATAAGCCTGCTTTACAAAATTGATTAAAGTCTGAAAATACCCAGATTCGAAACTTTGGTGTAAAACATTTTTCCAATCCGAATGTATGCTGACTGCCACTATTTCTTAATTTTGTATTGCTAATTTAAAAAAATCAATGGGGTATATCCCAAATAAAACACTCGAAGACTTAGAGTTTTTTGAAGTCACAAAACAGATTGCTGATTTTGCCATTACCCCCTTGGGAAAAGTAGCATGTTTAGAGATGGTTCCCCTAACCGACTCCAAAGCAGCCTTAGAAGAACTTAATGGGGTGTCAGAATACCGCGCCTCATTTGATAATGACAACAGGATTCCAAATCATGGATTTGAGGATCTTTCTCCTGCGTTCAAGTTGCTAAAAATTGAGAACAGTGTATTGGAGATCAATTCCTTTAGGAATATTGCTGCGGCAACCGAGACGGTCAACACATTATTGAAGTTTTTAAAAAAGTTTAAAAATTACTATACAACTGTAAATCATTTCAGTAGTCATCTTAAGGTAAACAATGAAATTAAGAAAGAAGTCGATGGGGTTATTGATCGATTTGGAGAGGTTCGCGACAATGCATCCGAACAACTCTATGCCCTCAGAAAGCAGATTCAATTCCAAAAAGGAAAAATTGCACAGAGTTTTAATAAGGCACTATCCCATTACAATAATTTAGATTATCTTGACGACATTCGAGAATCGGTAGTTGAAAACAAACGTGTATTGGCGGTCAAATCGATGTACCGAAGAAAGGTAAAAGGAGGTATAATGGGCAGCTCCAAGACCGGCAGTATTGTTTTTGTAGAACCCGAGGCTACCCTTCAATATTCTCGTGAGATACAAAACCTCCTTTTCGAAGAAACGGAGGAAGTCAAGAGGATTCTCAGTGAATTAACCGATTTTTTGCGCCCTATACGTGATCAAATCAAGGCCTACCAAAGCTATCTACTTCACTTGGATACCCTTTATGCTCGTGCCCGTCACGCCGCAGTGATCGATGCCCTTCTTCCTATTTTGTCCGACCAGCAAGAGCTGGAGTTTAAAAATGCTTTTCATCCTCTTCTCCTTCGTGCCCATCAGTTGGAAAATAAAAAAACCTTCCCCCAAGACATCCAGCTAAGTCCAAAGAGCAGAATTGTAGTGATATCCGGGCCCAATGCCGGTGGAAAAAGTATCACGCTCAAAACCGTGGGCTTATTGCAATTGATGCTCCAAAGTGGCATATTGATCCCCGTACACGAAAAAAGTAGATTTTGCTGGTTTGACAGTATATTGACCGATATCGGAGACAATCAGTCCATAGAAAATCACTTGAGCACCTATTCCTACCGGCTTAAAAACATGAAAGGGTTTCTGAAAAAATGCGATGATAAAACCCTCTTTTTGATCGATGAGTTTGGAACAGGGTCAGACCCTGAACTTGGTGGAGCCTTGGCCGAAGTGATCTTGGAAGACTTCTATGAACACCATTCATTCGGTCTGATCACCACCCAC
>PBCE01000014.1 GCA_002716845.1 Flavobacteriaceae bacterium
CCCAACATCGTTTTCATCATGTCTGATGACCATGCTTTTCAAGCAGTAAGTGCCTACGGACATGGATTGAACAACACCCCAAACATCGACCGAATTGCCAATGAGGGGGCTTTGTTCAATAAGGGCTTTGTCACCAATTCTATATGTGCTCCCAGTCGTGCCGTAATGCTGACTGGAAAACACAGTTTCGTAAATGGGAAAATTGACAACATTCAGGACTTTAACTGGGACCAGCCCAATTTTGCAAAATCACTTAAATCAGCTGGTTATCAAACTGCTATGGTTGGGAAAATTCACCTCCGTGGATTGCCCCAAGGTTTTGACTATTCTGCAGTGCTTCCCGGGCAGGGGCATTACTACAACCCCGATTTTATTGTCAATGGTGTGAAAGAGCGCATACAAGGCTATGTCACCTCCATTACTACGCAATTGAGTTTGGATTGGCTAAAAAATAAAAGAGACAAAAACAAACCTTTTCTGTTGTTGTACCATCAGAAGGCACCGCACAGAAACTGGCAATCCGAAGAAAAATACTTCACCCTTTTTGATGACAAAACCTTTGAGCTTCCTGTCAATTTTTTTGACAACTATGAGGGGCGACCTGCGGCAGCAGCCCAGGAAATGCTTATCGCAGCTACAGAAGATCAAATTGCTGCTGCTCACGGCCATGGTGGTCACGGTCGATGGGGACACGATTTTAAATTTATTGTCGATCCCCATGGAAGGGAAACCCGCTTTAAGAAAGAACTGGAACGTTTTACTCCAGAACAACGAGAAGCATGGCTGAAAGCTTATACCCCTAGAAATGATGCGATGAAAGCGGCAAACTTGCAAGGTAAAGAACTTGCCCTATGGAAATTCAATCGCTACCTTAAAGACTACCTCAGGACCATACAATCTGTCGATGACGGTGTGGGAGAATTATTAGAATATTTAGATGAAAATGGACTCGCAGAAAACACCATTGTTATCTATACTTCCGATCAAGGATTTTATCTCGGAGAGCATGGATGGTTTGATAAAAGGTTTATGTATGAGGAATCCCTGAGAACCCCCCTTTTAATTCGATATCCTAAGGAGATAAAACCGGGGACTCAAATTGATCAGCTGATTCAAAATCTTGATTTTGCCCCTACATTTTTGGACTATGCGGGGGTACCTATTCCTGAGGACCTTCAGGGAGAATCCTTTAGGAAAGTGGTCAGTCAAGAATCAAATGAGTGGCGCGATGCTATCTATTACACCTATTACGAATACCCTTCGGTACACATGGTAAAAAGGCACAACGGTGTTAGAACAGACCGCTATAAACTGATGCATTTTTATTATGATATTGACGTTTGGGAAATGTATGACTTAGAAAAAGATCCCTTAGAAATGAATAATATTTACAACGATCCAGCATATGACGATGTGCAGTCCACCATGCATAAAAGGTATGATGAAATGCGTGAAAAGTATGGCGACACCGATGCCTTAGACCAACAGTTTATTGAAAGTTATCTTAATCGTTAAACATCCATAAACATAGTAAACAGTGACCATTTTTGATTTAAAGTTAAAAAGGGTTTTGTTTTAAAAGAATGAAATATCATTTGATTTTTCTTTTAGCTACACTGCCTCTTAGCTCAGTTGCTTGTCATCAGGAGGAGCTCCTCAATATTGTTTTGATCATGGCTGATGATCAGGGATGGGGCGACGTGGGTTATAACGGACACCCTCATCTCCAAACCCCTCATTTGGATGCTATGGCGAATAATGCAGCTGTTTTTACCCGTTTTAACTCAGCGGGCTCGGTATGTTCTCCCACCCTTGCAAGCGTGATGACGGGGAGGCATCCATCCCGAATGGGCATCTGTATTGCCAACTGTGGTCACCTAAAGTAAGAAGAGGTTGCTTTGGCCGAAATGGTTAAGGAAAAAGGGTACCTAACAGGTCATTTTGGTAAGTGGTATCTGGGAACTCTAAGCCGTGATATTTCGGATGCGAACCGGGGGGGGTAAAAAAGAAAACGAGATTCACTATGCCCCACCTTGGGATCACGGTTTTGATGTAAGTTTCTCTACAGAGTCCAAGGAACCCACCTGGAACCCCATGATCACTCCTCCGCAGTCGGCTGAGGATGTTAAACCTACTTTGATTGAAGGAAGTCCTTTTGGCACCTATTACTGGAAGGGTCCTGGGCAGCGGGCTACTGAAAATCTCCAAGGGGATGTTTCACGCATCATCATGGATCGGGTGATTCCTTTTATCAAAAAATCAGTGGCTTCAAAACAGCCTTTTTTAACTGTTAGTTGGTTTCATGCACCTCATTTACCTGTATTGACTGGAGAAAAATATAAGTCCCGTTATTCTCATCTGAGTGAGGGCCAACAGGAATACTAGGGAGTAATCTCTGCTATGGACGCTCAGATCGGTCAACTGAATGCCACCCTAAAAAATTTGGGTGTAGATCCGAATACTTTACCCTTTTATACCGCTGACAATGGTCCTGAAACCTCTCTTAAAGTCAGAGACAAAAACATCCCCTATGGCAGAGCGTAAGGACTTACCAATGGATTACGAGGCAGAAAGAGAAGCTTGTATGAGGGTGGTATCCGAGTTCCTGGTATTGCGGTTTGGCCCGAAAAAATAAATTCAGGAACGCGTGTTGAAGTACCCTGCTATACATCAGATTATTTTCCTACCATCGCCCATGTGTTGGGTATAGATATAATGCAATACAACCCTCCCTATGATGGTGACAACCTTATGCATTATTGGAAAGGTGAAAAAAATAAGAGACAGCAGCCTATGATGTTCCAATTTGAAAATCAATATGCAGTGATTGACAATGATTTTAAATTGTATGGGACGGTGGAAGCTCTCCCACAACTGTACAATATTGTTGAGGACAATGCCGAAGCTCACGATTTATCATCGCAACAACAGTCTACATTGTCCAATTTAATCAGCCGCTACAACACTTGGAGTCAAAGTTTACAAAACAGCGCTTTAGCTGGGGTTTATTGATATATTACTAACTTGCATTGGGAAAACAATCCAGTTTGAATCATGAAATACATTCAGGAACTGATCGATTTGATAACTTTAGACAAAAAAGGTAAAAACACCTTTGAAGGGCAAAATTTCCAAACGTCCTGGGGAAGGGTTTTCGGTGGGCAAGTACTGGCACAAGCCCTGCACGCCGCCTACCAGACGGTTCCCAAAGATCGCTTTGCTCATTCCTTACACGGCTATTTTATCTTGGGGGGAAATTTGGACCTGCCCATCATCTATGAGGTTGACGTTATAAGAGATGGAAAAAGCTTTACCACCCGCCGTGTAGTTGCTTTTCAGGAAGGCCGTGCAATTTTTAATATGTCGGCTTCTTTCCAATTGGTTCAATCAGGTGTGGATCACCAATTTTCTATGCCCAACTATATTCCACCCGAAAAATTATTGAGTGATCTTGAGCAATTAGAAATACAGAATACCGATCCCGAGGCTTATAATCGTTTTAAGAAAATAAAACCTGAGGTGATTGAGTTTCGACCCGTTGAAAAACTTACTTTAAGGGATGATGTGGATGCACCAGCTGAGAGTAACTACTGGTTTCGATCTAAGGAATCGACTCCTTTTGGTTTGAACCTTCAACATCAACTATTGGCTTACATTTCTGATTACGGTCTGTTGCGTACCGCGACATTACCCCACAAAAAAGAATTAGGTCAAGGACCTACTTTTTATACTAGTATTGATCATGCAATTTGGTTTCACCGCCCTTTTTCATTGGAAGAATGGTTGCTTTATGCCATGGACAGTCCTAGTGCTTCGAGCTCCCGTGGATTTTCCCGAGGCACTATTTTTGATCGAGAGGGATTGTTGGTGGCTTCTACTGCCCAAGAGGGATTGATTCGTCAGTTATCTCAATAGGAAACTGTTTATTTCTTTTCTAAATTCGTAGATACTCCCTGAACATTTCTTTATAATTTGCGATAAATCATTAAGATGGAATTGGGAATCTTAGTTTTATCGATTTTGACTCTGGGATTGGTTTTGTTTATCGTTTTTAAAAAACAAGGCAGCACTAGTATTTCTAGAGAAATTAGATATTTAATCGATGGTGAATTTCTACAAAACCGAGAGGAGTTGACCAAAAATCTCCGAGAAAACCGTTTGGAAATAACCCAAAGTATGGAACGTTTGAATGAGGTATTGGCCAGAAAAGCCAAAGAGGATCGGGAGGAACTTCGGGCCACTTTAAAAGACTTTCAAGAATCGTTTTCCAAAAATGTAATCGCATTCAATGAACTTCAGAAACAGAACTTTGAACGCTTGAATCAAAAACAAGATGAACTTGTGAAAACCACGGAGCTGAAGTTGGAGAAAATGCGTGAAACGGTGGACGAAAAGTTACATAAAACTTTGGAGGAACGTTTGGGTAAATCATTTGAAGTGGTAACTGAGCAGTTGTTAAAAGTTCAAAAGGGGCTTGGAGAAATGCAAACGTTGGCTTCTGGAGTCGGGGACTTGAAGAAAGTGCTAAGTAATGTAAAAACCAGTGGAGTATTGGGCGAAATACAGCTGGGGAATATCTTGGAACAAATCCTTGCACCCGAACAATACGACGCTAATGTGAAAACAAAAAAAGGTTCTGATGCACTGGTGGAATTCGCCATAAAGCTTCCCGGGAAAAGCTACAGCAGTGGTCCGGTTTATCTGCCCGTAGATGCAAAGTTCCCACAGGAGGATTACGCCCGTTTACAATCGGCTTATGAAGCAGGTGATCCCTTAGCGATAGATACCTCATTACGCGCCCTATTGGCATCGGTTAAAAAGTTTGCTAAAGACATCTCCCAACGTTATATCGACCCACCACATACCACGGATTTTGGGATTATGTTTTTACCTTTTGAGGGGCTTTATGCTGAGGTGACCCGTCATCCAGAAATAATTGCTCAGTTGCAGCGGGAATACAAAATCATTCTCACAGGGCCGACGACCTTGGCGGCTATGCTTAACAGTCTACAGATGGGCTTTAAAACTTTGGCCATACAAAAAAGGAGTAGTGAGGTATGGGAAATATTGGCCAGTGTTAAGAAGGAGTTCTCTACTTTCGGGACGGTATTGGAAAAAGCGCAGAAGAAAATAAACGAAGCAGATAAAGAGATAAACAAACTGGTCACGACACGAACCCGAATGTTGATGTCGAAATTGCGAAAAGTCGAACAAATAGAACCCTCTGAACCCGAGGAGGAGGAGGAGAACCAAGAAGAGGACGACCTGTTTAAAATTCAATAATTATTTCAATCCAGCGACTACCTCGACTTTTGGATGCAGGGCTTTAAATTTCTCGATCCCGGTTGGGGTGACCCTTGTATTCCATAGGAATAATTTTTTTAGCCCTACCATCATCGAAAAAGATCTAAAGGCAGCGTCTGTTATCCCTGTTCCATATAAATTCAATTGACTAAGGTTTTCCAGGCCTTTGATAGCTTGAATCCCGCTATCTGTTATCCTTGGATTTTTTTGAATTTTAAGTCGGGTTAGGTGGGGGAGTTCAGCGAGATATCCTAAGTCATCATCTTTGAGATTGGTGTTGGAAAGGTTCAGCCAAGTAATGTTATTTTTCACTTGTTGAAGCGAAATGAGATCGTTCTTTTCGATGGTATTACGGGTGTAGGTAATATCTAAGAAACTTTCTTCAGGGTTGAGAAAACGCCACATGAATTTATCTTCTTCCAGAGCCTTTAGACTGGTTTGATTTGGGGGATCCAATTTTAAGGTTTCTAAAAAGGATTTTTCTCTGAGATCGATTCCGTATTGGACCTCCATAAGGCGTTGTATTTTTGGATCTTTCCTTGCCACGGAAACGGACAATTGTTTTTCGGCTCCATTGTCAATCCACCACTCTAAGGTGGCGATTTGGTCATAGCTCAGGGGGACCCCTGCTGGAGGCATAAACTTTGGATGGTCGTGTGGAAAGCTAACCCTTTTGAAAATTAAGCTTTCATAGGGATTTCCTTTTTGGATACCAGCCCCACTGTTTCCTCCTTTGACAAGGCTTTTAAAATCGGTCATGTTAAGACCACCATAGGTGTTCTTTGTATTGTGGCAAGCCATACATTTCTCCTCAAAAACGGGGCGCAAAAGATCTTCATAAACAAATAGGGAATCGACTTCTGATCGTCTATCCATTTCAATGCTAATTGTAGAGATTTTCTTTTTTGCGAAAGGAAGGTTCTCCAACAAATAATTTTGGCCATGGGTCATTTCGCCACCAAAATGCCCAGTAATAGTAAGTAATACAATCGCCGTAAGGTTGACGAATCGGGAATAGGACTTTGAAAAACGGAAATTTAAAAATTTAAGAAGCCAAATTAAAAAACATAGGCTGACAAAGGCAATCCCACTCCATCGGTGCACGCCAAGTTGCGACTCGAAATAGTAACCACTGTCTCCCAAGAACCAGCCGAAAAGGGCAGCGAGAAGTCCGCTGAAAAAAGAAAAAAACCACCCCAGGGTTATGATTCTATGGATGCTGTTGTTTTTATTTCTCATGAAAACATCTATTGCGATGGTCAAAAGAACAATACCAATTGGGAGGTGGACAATTAATGGGTGGAGGCTACCGAGAAAATCTATCAGTTCTGAAAGCATATTCTTTAAGCTAAAACTTCTTGTATTACCTTGCCGTGAACATCCGTTAATCGGTAGCGTCTGCCTTGAAATTTAAAGGTTAATTTTTCGTGATCAATTCCCAAGATATGCATCAATGTGGCTTGGAAGTCGTGTATGTGAACAGGTCTTTCTGTGATGTTGTATCCGAACTCATCTGTGGCACCTAAGGAAATACCTTTTTTCACACCTGCTCCCGCCATAAAAATTGTAAAGCATCGTGGGTGGTGATCTCTTCCATAATTATCGGGTTTGAGTAAGCCTTGAGAATAGTTTGTTCTGCCAAACTCTCCCCCCCATATGACCAGTGTATCTTCCAGCATACCTCTTTGCTTGAGGTCTTGAATGAGTGCAGCTGAGGCTTGATCGGTTTCTTTTGCTTGTCTTTTTATGTCTCTGGGGAGATTGCCGTGTTGGTCCCACCCCCTGTGGTACAACTGAATGAATTTTACATCTTTTTCTGCCAGTTTTCGTGCCAGCAGACAATTGGCAGCGAAGGTTCCGGGGTTCCTGCTGTCTTCCCCGTAGAGATCAAAGATGTAGTCGGGTTCATCAGAAATCTCCATTACGTCGGGTACAGAAGTTTGCATTCTGTAGGCCATCTCGTAATTAGATATCTTGGTTAAAATCTCGGGATCACCAACGTCGGTATGTTGAATATTTTGAAGTTTTTTTAAGGAGTTGAGCTGTTCTTCTCTTATTCCACTGGTGACGCCAGGGGGATTTTCTAGATAGAGTACGGCGTCTTTGCCCGAGCGAAACTGAACCCCTTGGTGTTGGGAAGGCAGGAACCCATTACCCCAAAGTCTTGAGTAGAGGGGCTGCCCGCTCTTTCCTTTGGTCACCAATACTACAAATTCAGGAAGATTTTTATTGTCTGTTCCCAGTCCGTAGCTGAGCCAAGATCCGATAGAAGGCCTTCCTGGAAGTTCGGATCCAGTCTGAATCATGGTCATGGCGGGGTCGTGGTTGATGGCCTCGGTATACATGGACTTGATAAAACAAAGTTCATCAACGATCACCGAGGTATGTGGCATCAGTTCACTCATCCAAGCTCCACTTTGTCCGTGTTGCTTAAAATCAAATAAGCTGCCCGCCATAGGAAAGGTATTCTGACCAGAGGACATGCCAGTGAGTCTTTGTTCTCCAATAATACTTTTAGGAACCTCTTGACCAAACATTTCATTGAGTTTGGGTTTGTAGTCAAATAAGTCCAATTGAGAAGGGGCACCACTTTGGAAAAGGTAAATGACCCGTTTGGCTTTGGGAACAAAATGTGGGAGTTTCATTTTGTTACTTTCCAGCAGATTTAAAAACTCGCTATTCCCATAAGCATTTACTGGGCTGATCAGCGATCCTAAAGAGAGGGCTCCCAGTCCCAAGGAGGTCTTGGTTAAGAAATCCCTTCGGGAATAATTTTTATTATCGTGGTGGTGGTCGTTGCAGTGCATCTTATCGTCTGGTATAGGTCTCATTGAGATTGAGTAAGGTATTGGCGACCATGGTCATGGCAGCGGTTTTAACACTGTAAATATCTTTATTTCTTGGTTTTTCTCCTACGCTGATAATTTGATAGGCTTTGTCGATATTTTTTCTAAAAAAGTCATATTGATTGTTATAAAGGTCCATCAGTATTTCCAATTCTTCCTGTTTGGGATAGCGTGATGTTGCCAATCGAAATCCAAAGCGAATTTGATCTTCCAACTGATCTTTGTTTTTTATCATACGTTCGGCAAAAACTCTCGAGGCCTCAAAAAATTGGGGATCATTGAGGAGTACTAAAGCCTGAAGTGGAGTAGAGGTCACGTCCCTCTTTACAGTACATACCTCTCTGGATGTAGCATCAAAAGTCAACATATTTGGAGGGGGTGAAGTCCTTCTGATAAAGGTATAGAGCCCCCTACGATAGAGATCATCTCCAGCCGACTGTTCGTATTCGTAAAGGAAAGTAGAAAAGTTATTTTTTTCTTTCCATAACCCATCAGGTTGATAGGGCATCACACTTTCTCCCCCAAATTTTGGATTTAATAAACCACTAACCTTTAAGGCGTTGTCCCGAATTATTTCTGCGGGTAAACGAGAGACATTGGCACGTGCCAGTAAAATATTGTTGGGGTCTTTTTGCTCTAAAAGTTCGTTACTGACTGATTGTTGTTGGTAGGTTTCGGAGAGCACCATTTCCTTAATCAAAGCCCTTACATCCCAGTTTTGGCGAAAACGAATGGCCAGCCAATCTAAGAGTTCTGGGTGTGAAGGGAGTTGGCCTTGCACACCAAAATCATTGGGGGTAACAACTAGCCCTTGACCAAAAATAATTTGCCAATACCGGTTGACTGCCACTCTTGCCGTTAGTGGGTTTTTGGGATCGAAAAGCCACTGGCTCAGTCCCAATCGGTTTTTAGGTAAACTTTCATGCATTGCAGGGAGTGCCGCCGGGACTTTGGCTTCAACAGTGTAAAGTGGTTCGCTGTAGACCCCTCGATTGTAAAGATAGGTGGGGCGGGGTTGGTCCATTTCCCGCATCACCATAATTTCTTCGATAGGGGTATATGTTTTTAGGTATTCCTCACGGTTATTTTTGAGCTGCTTTTTGATTTTAACGATTTCACTATTTTTTTCGATCAGGTGCTCTTGGATTTCATCCCATAGGATTTCTGTTTTTTGAGTGGTATTTTCGGCGTGAATAGAACGCACTTCAAAGGGCGTTAGCACTCCTTTAAAAAACTTAAATTCATCGAGTTTTCCCATAAAAAGCCCGTAGTCCCCCGTTGACCCTTCATATGACTTGCCCACGATTAAGCTTCTGTCCGTTTCAACAAAACCTTTTTTACGATCGCGTTTAGTTGGGATCATGGTCTTGTAAAGGTTGTTAATGATCCCCTGTTGGGCAATTTTTTCACCGTTTAGAAACAGCTGTACCCCTTCTGTTTTTCCTGAACCATCAATAGTAACAGCGAGGTGTTGCCATTGATTAGTTTTGATGGAATCCACAGTTCTTACGTGGATCAGATTGGAGGGTGTTACATTGATGAGCCGAATATTTACCCTATTTTGGTCGTCTAAATAGCACTCCCAACCCCTCCATAAATCGTTTTTACCGCCAGAATTTGCTACTAGGGTTTGGGTAGATTCTTTTTTTCTTTTTGAGGTATTCAACCACAGAGAGAGTGAAAAGGGTTCTGTCCACTCCATTTTGGGTAATAATTCATTGGTAATGTAGAGGTGGTCATGGTCCTTACTAAATTTAAACGCATTCCCTTTGATGCCCTCCACAACTTCTGGAGTTTGATCACTGCGGCCATAGAAATCTTTTTTTCCATCTACACTGTGCCGTCTTTTACTGATTTGTGAAATCTCTTCAAACTTTCCATAGAACAGTGAGTTGGGTTGTGCTATGGTCTTTTTGACCAATTCATCGGAGTATTCATAAACTTGTTTTAACTCTTCGCTGGTGATAGCCAATTCTTTCTTTATGGCGCTCATACTTTGATTGAGTTGGTCTAATTTGTTTTGGGTTTGTTCATCGGTAAGCGGCAATAAAGGTCCAAATTCACCATCATCCCCGGTCATTCCTAACTCTCTAATATTATTAAAAAACGCTGTGAGTTGATAGTATTCTTTTTGTGAGATGGGGTCGAATTTATGGTCGTGGCATTTGGCGCAAGCAACCGTGAGTCCCATGAATGCTGTTGATAGTGTCTCTGTGCGATCAAATACATAATGCAAACGCCATTCCTCATCAATTACCCCCCCTTCGGCAGTCATGGGGCTGTTTCTGTTAAAAGCTGTGGCGAGTTTTTGTTCTTGGGTTGCTTCTGGAATGAGGTCGCCTGCCAATTGCCAAGTGACAAATTGGTCGTAGGGCATGTTCTCTTTAAATGCTTTTAAAACCCAATCCCGCCAGGGCCACATTGTTCTGATGCCGTCGGCGTGCAAGCCATGAGAATCTGCATACCGAGAGAGGTCCATCCAGTCCAGTGCCATACGTTCGGCATGAGCAGGTGTGTTGAGCAATCGATCTACAAGATTTTCATACGCCTTTTCGCTATTGTCGTTAATGAACTCATCCACGGCTTCAATAGTGGGAGGGAGTCCTGTGAGATCAAAATACAGCCTTCTGACTAAAATGGTTTTTGAGGCCTTAGGAGAAAAATCTAATCCTTCCTGATCCAGCTTATTTTTGACAAACAGGTCAATGGGATGGGATAGTGTGTTGTCTTTTGACTTAGGGATTTTATTTTGTGGAGGTAAAAAAGACCAATGTTCTTTCCACTCGGCCCCTTGTTCAATCCATTTTAAGATCATGGCTTTTTCCCTTTGGGTCAGTTTTAAATTGGCCTTGGGTGGTGGCATTACGATATCGGGGTCATCGTGTAATATTCTTCGTGCACTTTCGCTTTTGTATAAGTTTCCGGCACTAAAAGCCCTTTTACCACTTTCTAGTTTGGAAAAGGCAAAGGACTCGATGTCCAACCTCAATCCGGCTTTTCGGGTTTTTTCATCAGGTCCGTGACACTGATAACAGCGGTCAGAGAGGATGGGCTTAACGTGATAATTAAAATCTACAACTTCAGGCAAACTGCTGTATTGGTCACTTATTTCCTCGGGTACCTCGAGAGAGCAGGAGGATAAAATCCCAATTAAGACAATCAGCCCATATATCTTTCTAAAATCCAAAATCATTATGATAACACCGAAGTGTTTTGTTACTAAGATACTTAATTTTTATAATAGGAATAAGGAAGTTTATCTATAGGGAATTTTAAAAAAGACAAAACTTCAAATTCATTTTTTAGGGCCGTTTGTGGCCTTGGGTTTTCGGGAGTAAAAACCATTAAATCCATAGGGCTTAGCACCTTTATAAAACTTTCATCATGGGAGTTAGAATCGTTTGAATTGCCCCCATCGAGTTTAAGGTGTTGCAAAAAAAAGGAATAGGCCGCTTTTCTTTTGGAAATACCATAATCGTGTTTTTCATTGGCAAGATGAACGTTTTTAAGTCTTTGTTGCACGCCCATAGCCTCATATACTTTTTTGATATAGGGATACTCAACGTTTGGGGTGTTGCGTGTCCAATCGTCCCCATTGGAAATTAATAACATGGGCCGGGGAGCAGCCAATGCAGCTACTTCCACATTATTAGTTTGAAAATTAGCAGTTTTATGAATGGGCATTCCACTTTCACAAGCGCAGCCTCCAAAGAAATGCGCGGATACTTGCACCACAGGAACAGAAACTTTTACCCTTGGGTCAATGGCAGTGAGGACAAATGTCTGGGTACCACCCCCCGAACCTCCGGTCATACCAATTCTATCGGCATCGACTTCGGGAAGACTGATCAGATAATCTAGGACCCGTTTGCTGTTCCACGTTTGTAACATTAGACTGATGGGCATTTTGTGCCGTACTTGGGTGCTTTCGCCATAGCCGACCATATCGTAAGCAAAAACGATGGCCCCTTTACTAGCCAAGTAGCCACTGCGCAGCTGAACATAGTCTGTTAGGCGTTTGTCTTTCAGGTGGCCATGTGGGCTTAAAATGGCAGCATATTGCTTTTGTTTTTTTAAGGGACGGTACAAGTTTCCAGTGACATAGAATCCAGGAAAACTCTCTATTGCGATGTTCTCAACGCTATAGCCGTTCATTTCTTTTTTGGAATGGATGATCACATTTAGGGGTCCATCATATTGTGAAACTTTGTACCATTGAATCCCTTCAAGGAGATTTTTTTTGATGATTTGGGCTCTTTTTTTCCAAGAATCGGCATCTTCCCATAGTTTTGAAAAAGCTTCCATTTTTGCTTCTGCTTCTACTTCTTTCCAATGACGACCATTGCAAATCATTGGATCTGATATATATTTAGTTCCTTGATCAGTTTCAATTTTAAAACCCTGAGACATTAGCATATTGGTGCTTAGTAGCGAAAATAAAAATAAACATTTGAAGAAATTATGCATGGCGTTCTTGCTTGATTGAATAAACAATTTAATAAATCTATTGAGATTATTGTAAATAAAACTTTAAAGCAAGAGTACAATCGTCAGCTCCCGGTTTTAAAATTCTCGATACAGACTGTTGTAACTTAATCCTGCCACCCATGAACCCTTTATATTCCACTTTTATTTTCTTGAGTTTTACTTTCTGTTTTGAATCAATATAAAACTTCTATTTAAATGTTCATTATTTGGGGTTTAGGTAATCTTCGCCCCAATTGCTGTGGAGTGCTGAAGACAACTCTTCAACGGTTTTTTGATACTTCTCTTTTTCAGCCAAATTATTCAGTTCTAATGGGTCTGACAAATGATCGAATAACATACGCTCATAGGGATTGCCGCTATTGTCCGTCCATTCGGTATATAAAAAATGATCATTGACTATGGCCACTGCTTCATTAAATTTCGATATTGCATAATCCTTTTGGCGGGTATTTCCTCGCATTAGTGGTAGCACACTTTCACCCGCTAAGTTTTCTGGACTTTTGATTCCTGCCATTTCGCAAAGGGTAGGATAAATATCAATGAGTTCCACAATATGGTTCAGTTTTTGCGCCTTTTTTATTTTTGGGGACTTGATCAATAGGGGAACGTGAAGCGATGATTCAAAAGTAGAATGTTTGCAAAACAGCTTGTGATCACCCAAGTTATAACCGTGATCTCCCCAAAGCACTATAATGGTATTTTCGGCCAATCCTAAACGCTTTAAACTATTTAACACCTTTCCAATCTGAGCATCGACATAGCTTACAGCGGCGTAATACCCGTGAATGAGTTGCAGGGACAATTCATCAGAAAAGTGACCTTTTGAAGGAAAATCTTGATACTTTCTCAATTCCCCAGAAGTGTGGAAGGCTTTTTTTGGAGTGCTGGGGAGCTGAACAAAGTTGTCGGGTAAATTGATTTTTTTTGGGTCATACAAATCCCAATATTTATTTGGAGCATTGAAGGGTAAATGAGGTTTCACAAAACCCAGTGCCAGAAAAAAAGGCTGTTTTTCTTTTTTTTAATTTTTTTAAATCTCGGATTCCTTTTAGTGCTATTTTACCATCTCTTTAGGTGGAATCTAGGACATCGGCTTTCTCGTAGGCGGGGCCTCTTTGGCCCTTTTTTTGTGCGAGTTTAATGTTGTTTTTTAGGGCATAGTCCATTGGCGCTGATGGAGGACGCCAGATTTCATCCCAGGCCATTTTGTCATCCATCATGTGGTGATAAACTTTTCCGTTTGAAATGGTTTTATAGCCATTTTTTTAAAGATCAGCGGAAGAGAAACAGCCAGTGGTGCATCGATATCTTTTTTAGTACTGTAGGATAAAAAACGATTTCTGGTAGCCCTGAGCCCAGTGAGGACAATAGCTCGAGAAGCACCACAAGAATCAAAATTACAATACGCTCTGTTGAATTGTACCCCTTCTTCTGCCAGCAAATCTATGTTTGGTGACTGAATGTAGGACGCACCGTAGGTGTTCAGTTCAGGTCTTAAATCATCCACGGCAATAAATAAAATGTTTGGTGGCGACACTTCTTTTTGTTCAGTGTCACAAGAATAGAACAGAAAAGGCAAACAAAGAAAGAGTAATAAAATCGATTTTCTCAATTTATCTGAATGGTTTGGTTAATTCTTAAAAATATAAAAACTTATGATAAGGATATAATCAGGAAATAGTTGTACTAAAAAAACAGACCGGAATTTTAATTGATTTAAGCATGGGTTTATCGTTTAACAAACTTTAACTTAAATTTATTAAATCAAGAAAATGAAATTCATATGAAATCAAGCCTTTTGATACTTATACTGATTTTTTTATTTCCCCATGGGAGCTTTACGAACGATCCGGTTTCGGTTTATGGGACGCACTATCTCAACAACCAGCCGGTTTCAATTGAAATGCACTCAGGTAAAATTAGTAAAACAGCTCCTTCGGAAGCCTCAGAGGAGTTACCCCAATATTACGTGGCTCCAGGATTAATCGACATCCAAATCAATGGATTTTTTGGGGTGGATTTTTCGGGTCCTGACTTGACTGTTGCGAATGTCAGAAAAGCGACCAAAGCCCTTTGGAAAGAAGGGGTAACCTCTTATTTTCCTACTGTGATCACCCAAGATTTTTCACGGATGAAGGATAATCTTGCGGTCCTAGCCGAAGCCAAAAAAGACCCTGAGATCGGAGGGTCAATTTTGGGTTTCCATTTGGAGGGGCCCTATATATCTCCCAAAAAAGGATTTAGGGGTGCTCATCTGGAGAAGTACATCCGAGAACCCGATTGGGAGGAATTTTTGGAGCTCCAAAAAGCAGCGCAACAAAATATTAAATTAATTACCCTGGCTCCCGAACTGGAGGGTGCGCTCCCTTTTATTGAGCAGTGCATTACATCAGGTTTGATTGTAGCCTTGGGTCATCACGACGGTGGTGTAATTGATATTGAGCGTGCGGTAATGGCAGGGGCAAGTTTGGCCACACACTTGGGCAACGGTTGTGCTAATGAAATCAATCGTCACCACAATCCCTTGTGGCCGCAACTATCTGAAGATCGTATAAAAATCAGCATTATTGCTGATGGACATCACTTGACCAAAGAAGAGGTCAGAAGTTTTTATAAGGTGAAAGGTTCAGCAAACACCCTTTTGATATCAGATGCATTGGATTTAGCGGGCTTACCGCCAGGGGCTTATATCAGAGGGGAACGAAAGCTGGTTTTAACCTCTGAGGTTGTTCAATTTCCTGGAGAAAATGTTTTGGCAGGGGCAGCTTCACCCCTTCGAAAGTGTATTGAAGTTATGATGGAATTCACGGGATGCTCGCTGGCAGAGGCCATAAAAATGGCTTCTACCAATCAAGCAAAAATGTTTTCCTATGACGATCTTGGAGAGCTAATACCGGGAAAAAGAGCCAATCTTATTCTTTTTACTAAACATGGAAACAAAATTGAAATTCAGAAAACTTTTGTTAAAGGGAAAGAGGTATATTCTAGAGCAGATGATATTTAAATGAGTTTATTTATTTTAGTTAATCTTTTGACCATTTGAATATGGAGTTAAAAATATTTTTTTTTCTTTTATTTTCACTTTCACTCCTCCAATGTGATGATAAATTGAAAGAAGTTCCGGAAGTTTTTGAAAACTCTACCTTAGACCTTCCCAATTCTAACCCTAAAATCTATATGGACGCCAATGGGGTAACCATTAGATGTCCTGAGGCAAAAGTAGGTGAGCGGGGCATGGTTCAAGGAAAGGAGTATGTGGTAGTGAATGAGGAAGACTTGAAAGAAACCGTAAATATCGGTGCGGATGTAACCTGTATTTGTACCTCTTTGATTCAAAACATGGTGGGCTTGTTTTCCAATAAAAAAACCTTTAATCAAGATATATCTGGTTGGGATACTTCAAATGTAACTGATATGCGGAGAATGTTTTTTTACAGCGGCTTGTTTAATCAAGGCATAGGTGAATGGGACACATCTAATATAACTGACATGAGAGGGATGTTTACCTATGCCTTTTCATTTAATCAATCCATTGAGGAATGGAATACCGCTGGGGTCACATTGATGGGCAGTATGTTTGAGTACGCTGAATCTTTCGATCAAGACTTGTCCCGTTGGTGTGTAGAAAAAATCGATTTCCCACCCGAACACTTTTCAGTTGGTTCCCCTATTTCATTGGCTTACCAACCCGTTTGGGGAACTTGTCCTCCATAGCGAAATGTTGATGAGGTATAAAGTAGTTTGATTTTAGTGAGGAAAGGTATTACATGTACATTTGGGACTTTTTAGAATTATGGTCTATTTGACTTCATTTTTTGGTGAATTGTCACCAAAAGACAAAAAATTTATAGATTCTTATTTAGAAAAAATTTTTTTATGTTTAAAAAGGAGTTTAAATAAAAAAACCCTCTAAATCATTGAATTAAAGGGTTAAAATGTGGTACCTCCAGGAATCGAACCAGGGACACAAGGATTTTCAGTCCTTTGCTCTACCAACTGAGCTAAGGTACCCATTATTGGATTGCAAATATAAAATCCTTTTTCCTCCCTCCCAAAGGATTCTCTCTAAAATTATTTGCATAAATTTAATCCCAAAATGACTGTAAATTGTATTTGATAATTGATATTGGCAATACACTTGCAAAGCTTTTTTTGTACCAAGAAAATCAATGCCTCCTTCAGGAAAAGGTTGCTTTAACTCAATTTAATTATAAAGTAGTACTACTGATTAAAAGCCATCCCAAGCTTCAATGGATTGTATATTCCGACGTAGGTCATAAATATTCTAGTTTTTTTCAAAAATATGAGGGGGGTGCGTGTGCTGTTATGAGAGTGAATTCAAGACTGCAACTGCCATTTGTAAATAAATATGAAACACCTTACAGCCTGGGTTCAGATCGAATTGTACTGCTGTCTGCAGCAGCCAAGCTCTACCCCAACACCCCTGTTTTAATAATTGATCTGGGCACTTGCATCACTTATGATTTTTTAGATGAAAACGCCGTTTACGAGGGCGGGGCGATCTCCCCGGGATTTGAAATGAGGTATGAGGCCCTTCACCAGCAAACTGCTATGCTGCCAAAACTGGAGTCAAAAGCTGTAGCTTCACCGGTTGGAAAAAGTACTAGCGATGCCATTCACGCTGGTGTTTTTTTTGGCATACTTGGTGAAATCAATGCCAGAATCTCCTATTACAAGCAACAATTTGGATCTTTAACAGTGATTTTAACAGGAGGAGACGCTAATAAGTTGCCTAAAACATTAAAAAATAGCATATTTGCCCATCAAAATTTTGTAGCCGTAGGAATGCTCCATTTATTGGAATTGAATACCGATTCATGATTAGAAAAATATTTAGGTTAATTTTACTATTAACGAGTTCGGTCCTATTCTCTCAATCGGGCACCATTTCCCCTTTTTCTTTTGCAGGTTTAGGGGACTTAAATTTTAGAGGCACTCAGGTCAACCGATTTATGGGTGGATTGGAGGTATACAATGACTCTATTCATGCCAACCTTTCCAACCCTAGCTCATACGCGAAGTTACAATTGACCAATTATAACCTAGGACTGAATTATAGAATCAACAATTTAAAGGGGGCTGAAGACACCAAGCGGTTGGCTTCTGCCTCTCTCGATTATATTGGAGTTGCACTACCTACAAAATATTTTGGATTTGGATTTGGGGTAATTCCTTTTACTTCTGTGGGATACAAATTGTCTTCAGTGGATTCCGTGGATGGACAAGATGCAATAAATATTTTTGATGGAACTGGTGGAGTAAATAAGGCTTTTTTCTCGGTGGGTTTTTACGCGTTAAAGTATTTTAGTTTTGGTGTCACGTTCAACTACAACTTCGGCCAAATTACAAAGGAGACTGGGCGGTATCAGGATCAAATTACATTGGGGACTATTTTGCAGAACAACTCAAGCCTATCGGGTTATGACCTTAAGTTCTCTTCACATTTGGAGCTGCCAATTTCTAAAACCATGGAATTTCAAGCCCTTTTTTCATATGCCCCTCAGGCCAATTTGACCTCTACAAATTCTCGGTTGGTCATCTCCCGTCCCTTTACCACGACTTCAAATTTTGGAGAGCAGATAGAAATAGATCTAAGCAGTTCTGGTTTGGATAAAACAAATGTTGACATTCCCGATATTATGACCTTTGGATTTGGTTTGGGTAAAGATCGAAAATGGTTTGCAGGAGGTCAATACACTATGAATGCGATGAGTAAGTTCTCAAATGTATTTTTGAACAACAGCAGCTTAGATTATGAAGACGCTTACCAGATCTCTGTGGGAGGTTTTTTTATTCCCGATTACAGATCTATTACTAGTTACTTGAAAAGAATCGTTTTTAGAATGGGCTTTAGACATGAATTGACTGGGATTATTGTAAATAATTTTGGATTAAAGGAAACTGGCATTAATTTTGGAGTCGGGTTACCATTGGCCGGCTTCTCAAACGCTAATATTGGATTTGAATTCGGTAATAGAGGTGGTGGCGCAGGAAGTAGATTTGAGGAAGAGTTTTGGTCTTTTAGGCTAGGCTTCTCCCTAAATGATAAATGGTTTATAAAAAGAAAGTTTAATTAAAGTATTAATGATGAAGAAATTTAAAAAATTTATTTTTTGTTTCGTTCTTATTGTTTATCCCCTAACAGCACAAACTGGTACTCAGGCCAACCAAGAGTGTCTACAAAACCTATCTATTTTTGTGGAATATGCCAAAGTAAAAAATTATACTGATGCCTACGCGCCTTGGATAAATGTAAAGGAGGCCTGTCCAAAACTAAACTTAGCGATATATACCTATGGCCAGCGCATGCTTAAAGATAAAATAAAAAATGCTGCTCCAGAGTCCAAGCAAGCGGCTGCAGCCGAATTGCTCAACCTTTATGATGAATGGATGGAGAATTTCCCTACGCGAAGAAATGTTAGTGTCAAAGGAGACATCATAAGCAAAAAGGCCCAAGCGATGTTGGATTATAAAACCGCCAATAAAATGGAGGTTTATAAAGTATTCGATTTGGCTTTTACTACAGATATAAATAGTTTTACCAGTGTCAAAGGGCTCTACAATTATTTTAAAACTTTGTATGATTTATATAAAGAAGGAAATGATGGTGTTACCATGGAGCAACTGTTTAATAAATACGAGGAGGTATCTGAAAAATTTGAGTTGGAGTCCACCAAACTTGCCAAGAAATTGGATGTAATTCTTAAAAAAGAGGAGAACGGTTCGCCATTGAGTAGTCGTGAGGTTCGAAGCAAACGCATTTATCAGACTAATGGATCTGCGATTGGAACCCTCAATTCCAATTTGGACGCTATCATTTCAAAAGAAGCCACTTGTGTTAACTTGGTACCATTATACAAGAGAAATTTTGAAGAATTTAAAACCGATGTAGTTTGGCTTAAAAGAGCTGCCTCCAGGATGGACAGTAAGGAATGTTCTGATGATCCTTTTTTCGTCACCTTGGTCGAGGCACTTCACACTTTGGACCCCTCCGCAGATTCTGCATATTATTTGGGTATTTTAAAAGACAAGGCTGGAGACAATAGTGGGGCCCTTAAATATTACGAAGAGTCTATTTCCCTTCAAACCGACCCCTACAAAAAAGCAAAAATTCTATATAAGATTGCTATAAAATTTAAAAATGCAGGCAGAAAAAGTGCTGCGCGAAACTATGCGCTCAAGGCGTTGAGCGCTCAGCCTTCTTTGGGCAGAGCCTATTTGATGATTTCGAATCTTTATGCCAGCAGTGCCAATGATTGTGGAGACACACAATTCAATAAAAGAGCTGTTTACTGGCTCGCTGCTCAAACGGCAAACAAAGCGGCACAGGTGGATGCCTCGATAAAAAAACTGGCGATAAAAACCGTGCGAAGTTATGAAGGTAGAGCACCCTCCAAGACGGAAATCTTTACTGAAGGTAATCAAGGGGCAACTATAAAGTTTGACTGCTGGATCAACAGCAGTGTGAAAGTTCCACAACTGTAGATGATAACTTACCTTTGCAGATTTTTTAAAAAAGGGCTAATGGCTTTGACCATTGCCCTTTTTTTATCTTGTGAGGACAATTCTATGCTACTCAACCAAATCAATAGGTTCGATGAAAACCCTGTTGGAATTGCCCACGATATAAGAATGGTTTATACGGATTCTGCTATGGTAAAAGCAGTTTTAACCGCGCCATTGCACTTGGACTATACTCATTTAAGTTTTAAATACTCTGAATTTCCCGAAGGTTTAAAAATTATATTTTACAATGAAGATGATTTAGAGAATACGGTTTTAGCCGATTACGGAATTTTGTACAATCAGACGAAAATTGTTGACCTTCAGGGGAACGTTGTGCTTCTATCCCACGATGGATCCCGATTGGAAACTGAGCAACTGTATTGGGATTCAGAAAAGGAGTGGTTGTTTACTGAAGAAGCTTTTACGTTTCAAAACATTGATTACGATCTGGCAGGAACCCGATTGGATACCAACAAAGAATTTAGTAAATTGGATACAGGAAAATTAACCGGCACCATAGTGTTAGAAGAACAACAAGACTCATTAAACGTCGATGAAAAGTTATAAAATTTCAGAAATCCTATACTGGATTATTGCTGTAGTAGCACTGTACGAGACTATAAACATATGGAACAACAATCGAGAAAAAGCATTTATTTTTATTATTTTCGGACTCCTATCCATACTCATGGCGCTTTTCAGGAGACACTACCGCAAAAAGTTTAAAAAAAGGGAAGATCCCTCTAAATGATTGCTTCGGATATAATAATAATTATTTGTCTTTTCCTTTCTGCCTTTTTTTCTGGGATGGAAATTGCTTTTGTTGCCGCCAATAGAATTTATTTAGAGATAGAAAAACAGCAGTTGGGATTCAATGCTAAGTTTTTAAACTTTATCACCCAAAACCCTTCGCGATTTATCGCTACCATGCTGGTTGGCAATAATATTTCTCTGGTTATATATGGGATCTTTATGGGGGATCGTATTTTGCAACTTTTCTTTCCAGAAACCCTTTTGAGTGGTACCATTTCCATTCAAGTTGTTTTTATTCAAACGGTGATCTCCACGGTCATTATCCTGATTACGGCGGAGTTTTTACCCAAAGTATTTTTTCAGCAGTTCTCCAACGCTCTGATGAAATTAATGGCTTTCCCCACCACAATTTTTTATGTCTTATTTTCCCCTGTGACCGCTATGATAATGAAATTGTCTGATTTTATTTTAATTAAGTTTTTCAAAACAAAAGGGGATCAGGTTCAATTGACCTTTTCAAAAATTGAATTGGGGAATTACATCGAGGAGCAATTGGAATCGACAAAAGACATTGACAATGTAGACAGTGAGATTCAAATTTTTCAAAATGCGCTGGATTTTTCTGAGGTAAAAGTAAGGGAAGCAATGGTACCCAGAACAGAGATAGTCGCCATTGAAAACACTGCTGACCTTTCTGAAATTAAAAAGCTATTTACTTCAAGTGGGCTTTCAAAGATTCCCGTTTACGACGATTCAATAGATGGTATTTTGGGCTATGTTCATGCCTTTGAAATGTTTAAAAAACCTAAGAGTCTCAAAAAAATATTGCTTCCAGTGGCTTTTATTCCCGAGACGATGAAAATAAGTGAAGTACTTAAATTGTTGACCAAGCAACGTAAAAGTATCGCAGTGGTATTGGATGAATATGGAGGAACATCAGGCATCATCACTGTAGAAGACATCATAGAGGAGCTTTTTGGTGAAATTGAAGACGAGCACGATAATGTAGCACTACACGAACATTTCATTGAGGAGGGGGTTTATGAATTCTCTGCCCGATTAGAGGTAGATTACATCAATCAGAATTATAATTTGGACCTGCCAGAGAATGAGTTTTACGAGACATTGGGCGGGATGATTGTTTATTACCAAGAAAAAATTCCCTCCCAAGGAGATGTTATAGCTTTGGAAAATTATACATTTAAAATCAAAGAAGTTTCTTCCACCAAAATCGAAATAGTAGTGTTGAAAACCAATGTTTGATATTGATTTTTTTGATCCATAACAGCAGCTATTCGGAAGTATTGGTCTTTTAAATAAGCGCGATATTATTTTTCATATTCAAAAAGGATATCGTATTTTCGCATCCGACTCAAAAAAAATATTATGGCAGTTTTAGGTCAAATTAGACAACGATCTGTTTTCCTCATTTTGGTCATTGGTATGGCTTTATTTGCCTTTGTTATTTCTGGTGTTTTCGATGGAAATTCCGCTAACAGCTCTTCCAGCAACCCCATAGGTGTGGTTAACGATGAAGAAATTGACCTGACATTGTACCGACAATTGGTTGAAAATACGGAGAGAAATTATAATATCTCTACTATGCAAGCGGTGAATACCGTTTGGGATCAATTGACAAGGGCTACGATATTCAGACAAGAGTTTGAACGTTTGGGTATTGATGCGGGGAAAGAGCAAATCGAAATGATTTTGAGACAGGACGAGCAGATTGTTCAAGAGGCAAGGTTTCAAAACGAGATAGGTTTTTTTGATTTTGGAATTTTCACCAATTATATCAATCAGCTTCGTATTGAAAACCCCCAAGCATATGCCAATTGGAAAATGCAAGAAGAAAATATTGTTGGATTGGCAAAGGAAAATATATATTTAGATCTCATAAGATCCAGCAGTGGTTTTACGGAATTAGAGGGGGAAATTGCCTACCACAGTCAAAACGATAAAGTTAATCTCAAGTTTGTAAAACTACCCTACGATGAGGTTCCAGACAGTCTGTTTAATCCTTCTGATGGCGAGGTAAGGTCTTACATCAACAGCCACAAAGATGACTATGAAACGGAAGCTTCTCGCAGCGTTCGCTATGTTGTATTTCCTGACCTGGCCTCCGCAGCAGACGAAAATCAGCTCCGAGGCGAATTGGAAAAAATAAAATCCCAAAGGGTGGAATATAACGATGTGTCTAAGCTCACGGATACCATTCAAGGATTTTCCACAACCCAGAATATCACCGAATTTGTTGAACAGTATTCTGAAATACCATTTGATTCAATTTATAAAACCAAAGGTAATTTGGCGAGTGAATATGCCGATGTACTTTTTAATCTCAACCGCGGCGATGTATTTGGCCCTTATAAGGATGGAAACCAATTAAAAGTTTCTGGTTTCTTGGATAGGAAAAAAGGAGGGTCCATTCGCGCAAGCCATATTTTGATCACATATCAGGGCGCGAGCAGAGCAAATCCTAATATTAATAGAACCAGTGATGAGGCAAATACATTGGCCCGAGAACTCTACAGAAAAGCTATAAGAAACCCGGATGATTTTATTTTATTGGCCTCAGAAAATTCTGATGGCCCCACCAAGACTATGGGTGGTGATTTAGGCTTTTTTCAAGAAGGGATGATGACCGAAAATTTTTTTGATTTTTGTAACCGATCAAAGGTTGGAAGAATTGGTTTAGTAGAAACTGAATTCGGATTCCACGTCATCAAGGTAACCGATAAGGAAGATGTGGTACTGACCGCTGATATCGTTAAAACCATTGTTCCCTCTGAGGAAACTTCAAATGAAGTTTTTCAAAAAACAACTCAATTTGAGATGGAGAGTATAAGAGAAAAGCAAATCGATACTGTTGCCAATAAATACGATTATGAGGTTAAGTTCGTTCAGCGAATCAATCTCTTGGATGAAAATCTACCCAACCTCCCTCGGCAAAGAAATCTGGTGCAGTGGTTGTTTGAGGAAGACACTAAAATAGGAGACATAAAAAGGTTTAGCATTACCAACGGGGGATATGTAGTTGCGCAGCTTACGGACATAACTTCGGAGGGTACGGTTAATTTTGAGGAAGTTAAACCAGACGTTATCCAAGAAATTTTAAAAGATGAAAAGGCGGAATATCTACTCAAAATTCATGCTGATCATCAAACGTTATCTTCATTGGCAAGTGCTACGAATAAAGAAATTGAAAGTGCTTCATCGGTAACTCAAGAAAATACTGTTTTGGCTGGTGCAGGAACAGAGCCCTACATAATCGGAACAGCCTTCGCCTTGGGGCTCAACCAGCCTTCTGCTTTGATAAAAGGGAATTCTGGTGTCTATATTATTGAAGTTAGCGCAAAAGACGTGGCCGACGAAATGGAGAGTTACAGTGCCTATGCCAATGCGCTTCAAAATGAAGAAAGTATTAGAATCAACACCTCAATATATGAAGCTCTACGGTCCAGTGCAGAGGTAGAAGATAACAGACAACTCTACTACTAATACACCATTTCTTCATAAGGGACTACCACCTTAAACCCCTTTTTTTTAAAATAATCCGGGGTGTTTTTGTTACCAGAGGCCAAGATAAAATCTCCTCCCCAGGCACCCAAGCTTTTAATAGCACCCTGAAAATTCTGAAAATGCGTTTCTTTAATGGTTTTCAGTCCTAATATTTCTCCCAACAAGGTTTCGTGTTGCATCATGTACAGCTCAAAATCAGATTGTGTTTTTGCATCGATCAATTGCCTTGTAAGCGCAGAGGTTTGAAGTACTTTTTCGGGACTTACTACGATATTTTTAAATTGTTGAACAGCTGTGCTGCTGTTTTTTTTTTGGTTGAGGTTGACAAAATATAAATTCGATTTAAAAGAAGGATCAAATTCAACTTCTTCTATCTCAGGTACAGTATTACTGATTTGATAGACCAAAGGTTTTTTTGCAGTAGCACAGGCAATGTCATAGCCACTTCCTCCAAAACTATTTTCCAGAAGAAGGTAGGGGTTAGTTTTTGACCATTGACTCAAATTGGAAATTAGGGTGGAGGAGCTTCCCAATCCCCAATGACGGTCAAATTCAAGTTGGGTTGCAACGGTGCCTCCCTTTTCGTTGAGAAATGTATTTTTTTGCAGGCGTATTTGTTTTAATATTTGCGCCAATCGGTTTGCCATTTCAGGGGTGTCGGTGTTTAGAATTTCAAAATCTGATATGGAAAAAATAACTGAAAACCACAACTGTCCATTATGATCCCAACTTTGCCATTTTAGGAGTGCAGTGTCTTGTGGAGTAAATTTTAAAGATTGCCCAACTTTACAAGGTATTGCCAAAGCTTTAGCTCCTCTTAAAACGATGTATTCTCCTGAAAGTAATAGTTTGCCGTGGCTATAATATTCTTTCATTGGCTATGGGTTTGCGCTTAAAAAGTTACTAACCGCACTATAATTTACTGGCTGGGTTTTAAAATATGATATTGCTTTTTCTTTTTGAACGTCGGTTGCATTTTTTTGATTGAGAATATTCAGTAAATGCATTTTCATATGACCTTTCTGAATCCCAGAGGTAATCAGGGACCTTACTGCCGAAAAGTTTTGGGCCAGTCCTGCCACAGCAACAATTTGCATCAGTACTTTAGCGTCGGGATTACCCAGCATTTCCATGGACCATTTAGCCAGAGGATGTAGTTGGGTAAGCCCTCCAACCGTTCCCAGTGATAAAGGTATTTCGAGTTGAAAAACAAAATTATCTCTTGAGATAAAAGCACGGCTTAGACTGCTGTATTTTCCATTTTTAACTGCATGTGCGTGAGCTCCTGCCTCCACTGCCCTGAAGTCATTTCCAGTAGCTATTACCACTGCATCTATACCGTTCATGATTCCTTTGTTGTGGGTCACCGCCCGAAAAGGCTCTTTTTCTGCAATATGAACGGCTTGAATAAATTTTTTAGCAAATTGAGCTCCCGAAAAGTTTTCACCGGCATTTAGTTCTTCGATTGGGCAGCTGACGGTGGCCTCTACCAAACAATGGGGCAGGTGGTTGGAAAGAATGCTCATAATGATCTCTAATGAGCATTGCTCTACAATAAAATCGTCATAATTGGCCGACAATAACTCCATTTCATTAGCGATCAATTCCAAACATGAATTGATGAAGTTTGCCCCCATGGAATCTAAGGTTTCAAAAGTTAGGTGAAGCTGGAAATAGTGGTCGATTACATCCGATTTATCTAGTAATTCAAGGTTTGAGATACCGCCCCCCCTATTTTTCATATTGGCCGTTATATTTTTTGTGCTGGCCAATAAGGATGTTTTGTTTTCCTGAAAAAACTTTTTGAGGATTGTTTTGTTTCCATCGAACAAAAAATGAATTTGTCCATTTTTTTCGGTGCCTAAGATTTGGGTTTTAAATCCCCCTTTAGAGGCCCAAAATTTTGCGGCATTGCATGCAGCAGCTACAACAGAGCTTTCTTCTATAGCCATGGGAAGGGTGTATTCCTTTCCGTTTATTACAAAGTTGGGGGCAACACCCAAAGGGAGGTAAAAGTTGGTAACGGAATTTTCAATAAACTCGTCGTGTTGTTGTTGTATTTCTTTTCTGGGATGGTTGTAGCTAAGAAGAATTTCCTTGGCGTTGGCATTGTCTTCGAAATGCATTCGAGTAATCCAATCTATTTTTTCTTCCTTGGACCATTTGGAAAAACCCTCAATTTTTTTTGACATGTTTGGACATTTCTTTGTCCTACAAAGATACATGATTCTATTATTTCTATATAAATCTGAGGATAACTGTACTAAAAAGACCTCTTGAAAAAATCAGTAACTTTAGAGAGTTAATAAAATAGCACCTATGTCTGTTTCTCAATCGGATCTTCCACAGAGGAGATTGATTTTTGGCCACCCTCCGGGGCTTTTCGTTTTATTTTTTACGGAGTTGTGGGAACGTTTTTCCTATTACGGCATGCGGGCCTTATTCACCATTTTTTTGGTGGCAGAGACTTCGGATCAAAACCCTGGTTTTGGTTGGACCAACGAAGAGGCCATTGCACTATATGGGTGGTACACCATGCTGGTCTATGTGGCCTCCATCCCAGGGGGGTGGATTGCGGACAATTATCTGGGCCAAAAAAAAACGGTAATGCTTGGTGGGTTGCTCCTTTGTCTGGGTCATGGTATTTTAGCGTTAGACAGTGAGATCAGTTTTTACGTTGGGTGTGCTTTTATTATTTTAGGGGTAGGGGGACTCAAGCCAAATATAAGCAGTATGGTAGGGGGACTTTATGCCGATGGAGATGGCAGAAGAGATTTAGGGTTTTATATATTTTATCTGGGAATAAATTTAGGTGCTTTTTTTGCTCCCCTACTTTGCGGGTGGGTTGGTGAAACCTATAACTGGCACTATGGATTTGGACTTGCCGCCATTGGAATGCTTATTGGTCAAATTACTTATTACTATGGTCAGCCCTATTTGGCTGGGGTGGGTGAACTTGCCTTTTCCAGTAAAGAAGAAAAACAACGGCTCAAAAAAACAAAATTAACGCCCTTTGAAAAGGACCGTATTAAGGTTCTTTTGATTTCATTTTTAATGATCATCATTTTTTGGGGGGCTTTTGAGCAAGCAGGTGGATTAATGAACCTGTATGCCAAACAAAAAACTGATCGGATGTTGATGGGTTTTGAAATTCCTGCTTCTTGGTTTCAGGCGTTAAATGCTTTTTTTATTGTTACCCTCGCAGTAGTGGTCGGAAGAATATGGATGATAATTAAAGTCAAAGGAGGGGAAGCTTCTTCTATTTTTAAAATTGCATTGGGCATTTTAATTATGGGAATTGGGTTTATTTTTATGCGATTTGCTGCCTCAGAGTATACATTAATGGGAAAATCTTCCATGTATTGGTTGGTATTGGCTTATTTGTTTCATACCCTTGGGGAACTTTGTGCCTCCCCTGTATCTTTATCCTATATTACCAAGTTAGCTCCATTAAAATACGCTTCTCTAATTATGGGGGTTTACTGGGCTGCTTCAGGTTTGGGTAATAAGTTGGCTGCGACGATTGGAGCGCACGCTGGCGCTATGGGAGAGAAAGCTACTTTTATGGGAATCTTTGTTTTTTGTTCATTGTTTTCGCTGTTGATCATGGCCATTTTAAAACCCATGAAACGATTGGCCCACGGTGCTGAAGATTAGAACCGTTAAATATTGATTGTTATGCATATAAAGTTGTTAGTTTTTATTCTTGGTTTAAATATATTTTGGATCAATGCTCAAAATATTGAATGGTTGACTTTTGAGGCTGCGCTCGAGGCTCAGAGAGAAAACCCTAAAAAAATATTAATGGATGTTTATACGGATTGGTGTGGCCCCTGTAAACTCATGGATAAAAAAACTTTCCAAAACAAAGATGTAGCGGCTTACATTTCTGAACATTATTATGCCGTAAAATTTAATGCTGAGGGAAAGGAGACCATCAGTTTTTTTGGTAATTCTTTTACCAATCCCAATTATGACCCCAACCGTAAAGGGCGAAATGCGACACACCAATTCACCCAATTTTTGGGGGTAAAGGGTTACCCCACTGTAATCTTTATAAGTGAGACAGGAGATCTTATCACCCCGCTGGTGGGTTATCAAAACCCACAACAAATTGAACTTTATCTCAAAATGATCAAGCAAGGGGATTACATGATTTTCAGTAAGCCAGATGATTTTGAAAAATACAAGAAAAGCTTTAGACCTAGGTTCAGAGGTTGATTGGAAAGGACCCCTGTTTATTTGGTTTATAAAAGGAATATTTCTTTTTTGGCAGCTTTTTTGCCATCGTGCCACATTCCAAGGCTTGCTGCTTACATAACAAATTACTTTCTGAGGACGCAGGTAATCCAAAACCCCATCTAAGTTAACTTTTGCGTCATCAGGGATCAGAAGTAGAGTTTGGAAAAAACCTGGGATTTTATACTGTGCTTTTTTATCTAAAATGAGGAGTTGGAAGTCATCGGAAACATTGGTGTTTTTAAAAGCTTTGATCTTGACGCTTTCAATGAAATATTCAGTTTTAAAATTACTTATATAAACTTTATCTTGAATGATTTCTTTAGGACTGTAGAGCCTTAGACTTTTCCCAGGAAATCTATGGCTTTCATTCCCTAAATATAACTTTATAATGAAATTATCGAATTTTATCTATGATGAGTTGTGCTGTTTTTTTACTGGCCGTTGCCGCCCCCAATATGCTGCCCAAGGCCTTATAGTCATTTTTTAGTTTCTTTTGCCCGGCACTCGAGAGGATGTATTTTAGGTTGTGCACAATATTTTTTTCATTGAAATCATTTTGGACCAGTTCTGTAACTACTTCCCGATCCATGATGAGATTGACCAATGAAATGAATTTAACCTTTACCAATCTTTTGCCAATTTCAAAACTCAAAAAGCTGGTGCGATAGCAAACCACCTGTGGGACACCCAACAGGGCGGTTTCAAGGGTAGCAGTTCCACTGGAAACTAAAGCGCCCTTGGCATGCGCAAGCAGATCGTGGGTTTGGTTAGCGATAATTTTTAGATCATTATTTTTTATAAAACTTTGATACCATTTCAGCGCAATTCCTGGAGCTGCAGCGAGGACAAATTGATAATCCGGAAAGTGTTGGATTACTCTTAAAAAAATAGGTAACATTTTTTTAATTTCTTGTTTTCTACTGCCCGGCAGAAGTGCGATGACCGCTTTTTGATCGGACATTTGATTCTCTTTTTTAAAACTACCGCTTTTTTCTCTATTACTCAGGAATTCCATAAGAGGATGACCAACAAAGTGAACGTTAAATTGGTGCTTGATTTCAAAAAATTCTTTTTCGAAGGGAAGGATAACATAGAGGGCGTCCAAAACCTTTTTCATTTCATGCACTCGGTTCTCTTTCCATGCCCATACTTGCGGACTGATATAATAGTGGTTTTTGAACCCTTGTCCTTTGGCCCATTTCGCAATCCTCAAATTAAACCCGGGGTAATCAATGTAAATAATGGCGTCTGGGTCAAAATAAACAATATCTTTTTTACAAAACTTTATGTTTTTTAATATGGTCCTGAGGTGGATCAACACTTCCCAGAATCCCATAAAAGCTAAAGATTTAAAGTGTTTTACCATCACACCCCCTACTTCTTGCATGAGATCTCCTCCCCAAAAGCGAATCTCCGCATCGTGATCTTTTTCTATCAAGGCCCGCATCAGATTTGATCCGTGAAGATCACCCGATGCCTCGCCAGAAATGATGTAATATTTCATGCTCTTCCAAGTATTTTTGGGCTGAAAAAAACTGTATTAAATGATTTTGAGCAAACCGACCACAATTACCAAAAAAATTGAGGTTATTAAAACTCCTTTCGCAAAATTGACTTTGTTTTTACGCATGCCCAAGAAAAAAAGAGGCAAATTGATCAGGGCCCCCATACTAATCAGTCCTCCTAATTTTTTTTGATCATATAAAGAAATTATAGCACCCTCTATGGTTCCTTGAGAGAAATAGAGCAATATAAAAATGGTGATACTCGCACTGGCAAATAAACTGGCAATCACTCCTTTAAAGAGTTCATTATTATTCAAAATTCCAAGTGTTTAACTGTTGAATTGCATGATGTGCAGTAAGGTCAAATTCTATGGGAACCATAGAAATAAAACCATTTTGTAAGGCCCACTCATCGGTGTCTTCTCCTTTGTCCTCGTTAACAAATTTCCCCGTTAACCAATAATAATCCAAACCCATTGGATTGGTTCTCTTGTCGAATTCCTCCACCCAATAGGCGTTGGCCTGCCTGCAAATCTTTATTCCTTTTATTTCTTCTTTCTGCAATTTTGGAAAATTTACATTCAAGACCACGTTGGAGGGGATTTTATTTTTTATGGCACTTATTGTAATTTTTTTAACGTACTCTTTTATGGAGCTAAAGTCTGCATTCCAACGGTAATCTAAAAGTGAAAAACCAATGGCTTGAATTCCCTCTATTCCGGCTTCCACAGCAGCACTCATCGTTCCAGAGTAGATCACATTGATCGAAGAATTGGAACCGTGGTTTATTCCCGAAACACAGAGATCGGGTTTGCGGTCTAAAATTTCGTTTACGGCCAGTTTAACACAGTCTGCGGGTGTTCCAGAGCAGCTGTATTCTTTATGGGTACCTTCGGGGACCTCAATGGGTGTGCAATGGAGTGTAGAATTTATGGTAATGGCGTGACCCATTGCTGACTGGGGTCTGTCTGGAGCAACCACGACCACTTCCCCGATCTCGTTCATTATCGCAATCAGATTCCTAATGCCAGGTGCAGTAACTCCATCGTCGTTCGTGACCAGTATGAGCGGTTTTTTCCCCATGAGTTGTTTATGGATGTAAATTTATAAATAATAATCCCCGCTCATTAATTTACTTACAACAAAAAGTTTTTTGGGTATTGGCTAAAATAAAGGGTTTTTAGTTAAATTTACCTGCTAAAAAAAATTTTATGCGGATTGTAAGACTTTTTGTTGTTCTCCTGATTAATTTTATTGTAACAGGGAGCAGTCCTGCTTTTTTCAGTAATCCCGAAAAGGATAAATTATTGATTGAGGTTGTTACCTACGTATTACAACGCGGCCATTTCAGTCCAAAAGATATCAATGATTCATTTTCAAAACAAGTTTTTGAAAATTATATTGATGGCATTGATGGTCAACATCGTTTTTTTCTTCAATCGGATATCAATAATTTCAAGCGCTATGAGAATGATTTAGACGATCAAATTAAAGTTGCAGATATTTCTTTCTTCAAACTGACCTATGACAGGTTGATGGATCGTATGTCGCAGGTACAGAATTTCTATGGTGAATTATTGGATACCCCTTTTGATTTCAGTAAAAAGGATTCTTTAAACATGAATTTTAAAGAGGTCTCCTATGCCAAAACGTTGAATGGTTTAAAATCTATGTGGCGCAAAAGATTTAAACTTTCAACCCTCGAATACTATACCGATTTAGTTGAAAAAGAAGATATAGAAATTGAAAAAGACAGCACTTACCAAATCAGGTCTAAGCTTGTCTTAGAGGAAGAGGCGCGTACCAAGACAAGTGAAAATATCGAAAGTTTTTTTGAAATTTACAATGAAGTTGAACGCAAAGAATGGTTTTCTATTTATATAAACTCCATTATGTTGGAGTTCGATCCCCACAGTAATTATTTTGCTCCAGAAGACAAAGAGAAATTTGATTTGAATATTTCCGGTAAGTTTGAGGGAATAGGAGCGAGATTGCAAAAGAAAGATCAGGAAGTGAAAATAGTTGAGGTGATCGTGGGTGGGCCTGTATGGAAAGCAAAAGCTTTAGAGGTTGGCGATGTTATCTTAAAAGTAGCGCAGAAAAATGAGGATGCTGTTGAGATAGGTTCCATGCGACTGAGCGATGCAGTAAAGCTCATCAAAGGACCTAAAGGAACTCAAGTTTTCCTTACGGTCAGACGCGTTAGTGGTGCCACAGAGGAGGTTATTATTAACAGAGATGTTGTAGAATTAGAGGAATCTTATGCCAAGTCATCGATCATCAAGAAAAATGGTGAAAGTTATGGATTCATAGAGTTGCCTAAATTCTATATTGACTTTAAGGATCGAAAAAGCAGAAATGCCGCCAGTGATATTAAAAAGGAATTAGAATCCCTAAAAAAGAAAAACGTCAGTGGAATCATTTTAGACTTAAGGAACAACGGAGGGGGCTCCCTCAAGACAGTTGTAGACATCACCGGTTTTTTTATTGATCAAGGACCAGTGGTCCAAGTTAAAAGTACCGGAGGTAAAAAAGACATTTTATACGATGAAGATCCTGCTGTAGTTTGGGATGGTTCTTTGGTCATTATGGTCAATAAATTTTCCGCTTCTGCTTCAGAAATTTTAGCGGCTGCACTTCAAGACTACAAAAGGGCCATCATATTGGGCAGTAAGCAAACTTTTGGAAAGGGAACAGTTCAAAATGTAATTGATCTAAACCACATAATTTCAGGAAGTACCCATGGGGATTTAGGTGCAGTAAAACTGACTACTGATAAATTCTACAGAATTAACGGGGGATCTACCCAATTGGAAGGGGTGAAGAGTGACATCGTTGTAAAGAATCAATATTCTTACATTGAGATGGGCGAAAAAGACCAGGAAAATCCACTTAAGTGGGACAGCATAGAACCTGCCCCTTACCAACAATGGCAAGGTCAAATCAATTATGATTACACAATAAATAAAAGTGCTGAACGACTTAAAGACCATCCTTACATCCAACTGTTAGACCAGCAAGCCAGAAGGATTGAGGCGCAACAGGACGATTATACTTATACACTCAATTTTAATGACTACCTCAAAGAGTTAGAGCTAAATAAAAAAATGAATGAAAAGTTCAGTATTCTCAAGGAGTACAGATCGGAGTTAACTTTTGAATGGATTCCAGAGCCAGGAGCTTTAAATGACGAGGTTATTGAAGAGCGTAAGAAAAGATGGTTTGAAGTCCTAGAACAGGATTTTTACATCGACGAGGCGGTGAATATTTTGGAAGATTTAAACATTAACTTACGCAGTAGTGTAGCCCAGATAAAAAAGTAAATTCATTATTTTGAGGGGGGGTAATTTTTACAAAAAAATTCAGAAGGACCTATGGGCGTTTTTTAGTATTATATACATTGCTTTACTTGTTTTGGTCGCTGTATTTGCATACCAAATTGCCCCTGATAATACCTCAAATGCCAACCAAATGCATTTGTCTATCCATTCAAAATCTCCCGGTTTCAGAACCGACATGTTGATTTTAAGCACAAATGATTTCTTGCCTTCAAAGCCAACTTTTTTCAAAGGAAATTTAAATAAAACAACCGGAATTCCAATTCAAGCTTATCAGGTAAAACCTGATGGTGTTGCTATACAGCCCTTTGGATCCCCCAATGATTATTTTGAATTTATAGACGCTGCGAGGCTTCAACCACCCTTTTCAGCCGATAATTTCAAGAAACACCATATTACCAACAAATTGTTTTTATTGGGTACGGACAAATATGGAAGGGATCTTTTGAGTCGGCTGATTGTAGGGTCTCGCATTTCGCTTTCCATAGGTTTTATAGCGGTATTTATTTCATTGATTATAGGGGTGCTATTGGGTGCTACCGCTGGTTTTTTCGGAGGTTATATCGATAAGATGATCGTATGGTTGATCAATGTTTTTTGGTCTATTCCTACATTGTTGATGGTCATCGCAATCACCTTGGCATTGGGCAGAGGTTATTGGCAAGTTTTTATTGCAGTAGGCTTAACCATGTGGGTGGAGGTAGCCCGAGTGGTGAGGGGGCAGTTTTTAACGTTGAAAGAGCAGACTTTCATCCAGGCAGCACACACCTTAGGCTATGGTAAAATCAGAATCATATGGCATCACATTCTGCCCTTGGTCCTTCCCCCATTGATTGTCATTTCGGCGGCAAATTTTGCTAGTGCGATTCTCATTGAAAGCGGACTGAGTTTTTTAGGAATAGGTGCCCAGCCTCCAGTTCCAAGTTGGGGCGGAATGGTAAAAGACCATTTTCGATACCTGTTGTTGGGTAAGCCTTATTTAACGATTCTTCCCGGATTGGCCATTATGAGTTTGGTTTTGGCTTTTATGACTTTAGGAAACAGTCTAAGAGATATTTTGGATGTCAAAAATTGACCCTACCATTCGCTGAGCCTGTTGGCGTCAAAATTCAGATGAATAAATATCATGATGGTAAAGGCCAATAAGCTGGACCCTCCATAGCTAAGAAAGGGTAAGGGGATCCCTATGGTGGGGAGAATACCAAGCGACATACCTACGTTGATAAAAAAATGGATGAATAAAATACCAGCGACTCCATGGGAATATATACGCCTGAATTTACTGGTTTGTTTTTCCGCTTGAATAACAATTCTGATGATCATTAAACAAAAAAGAATTATCATCAAAGATCCGCCCAAAAATCCCCATTCTTCACCCACAGTGCTAAAGATATAATCGGTGTGTTGCTCGGGAACAAAGTCACCTTTGGTTTGCGTTCCCTTCAAAAATCCTTTTCCTTTGAGTCCTCCAGCGCCTATGGCAATTTTTGATTGATTCATATTGTAGCCGACACCTTGGTAGTCTATTGTCTTCCCCAAGACTATATTGATTCTGTCCCTGTGACGTTGTTCAAACACATTTTCAAAAATATAATCTACGGAAAGTGAGAAGCCTACTGAGATCATGAATGATCCAATAAATGGCCAAATTTTGATTTTTTTATTTATGTTTTTTAAAATAAAAAATAACAAAAAAATAATCAGTGTGATGATCATTACCACCAAGCCGATAGGAAAGCTAAGCGTAATAAAAAACAACAACGTTATAGAAACAAATAACACCAGATATGCATAGCTGAGTCCTTCTCTAAAAAGCGGAAAAAAGAAGGCGCCAAAAACCAGAGCTGAACCTGGATCGGATTGAAAAATAATAAGTACAAAAGGTAGTAATAGCGCACCCAATATTTTTAAAAATGTGTTGAGGTTTTTCAGATCCGACTGGACTTTACTCATTAAACTTGCGATCATCAAAGCGGTCGCCACTTTCGCCAATTCCGACGGTTGTATGCTCAAGCCAGCAATATTGTACCAGGAGGTTGCGCCCGAAACTGTTTTGCCAAAAATGAAAAGCCCAATGAGTGAAAAGATACTTAAATAATAGCCTATGGAGGCAAATTGTTCAAAAAATTTACTGTTCACCGACAATATTAAAACTCCACTAAAGAGACTAACAATCAAAAAGAACATTTGCTTTCCAACTGGTTGATTCATATCAAAAATACCTGTGGATGAGTTGTTAAATGTTGCAGAGTAAATATTGACAACACCAAAAGCAATCAACAGAGAATAAATTAATATTAACCACCAGTCTAATCGGTACAGAATACTATTATTCATTGATTATAAATGGTTTTCCAGAGTAGGGTTTTTCATACTCTGCCAGTAAACTTCCATTTAACATTCTATTTTCTAAATACGTTCTTTCAACTTTTCCTGTCAGGTATTTTTCAATCATAAGACTTGCAATGGGAGCGGCCCATCTGGAGCCCCAATAACCATTTTCTACATACACTGCCAACGCAATTTTAGGATTGTCTTTTGGAGCAAAAGCAATAAAAATTGAGTGATCGGTCAGGGGTGTTTTTTCCCCCGCGATTTTCATAAAATTCTCAACAGTTCCTGTTTTTCCACAGATTTCAATTCCTTTAATTTTTGCTACCCTTGCCGTCCCCCATTCAACGACTTGAAACATGCCTTCAATGACGGGTTCAAAATGAATAGAATCAATGGAAGTGATTTTTTTCTCATAGACTTTAGCTGAAGGTTCTTTGCCCACAGATTTTAAAAAATGAGGTTGAAAAAAATATCCCCTGTTGGCAATGGCGGCAGTAAAATTTGCCATTTGAATTGGCGTGGTGAGTAGTTCTCCCTGTCCAATTGCGTTGGAAACCACGGTAGCCGATTTCCACCCCCCTTTTTTATACCAGAAATTATAATAATCGGCATCTGGAACAAATCCCTTTTTACCCACAGGCAGGTCATACCCCAAAAAGTTGCCTAAACCAAAACTTTTCAGGTGTTTATTCCAAATGTTCATGCCTTCTTCAACACTTTCTCCAGATTGGTCTAATATTCTTCTGTAGGTGTTAGCGAAGAAGGTATTGCACGAACGGTAAATACCCGATATGAGATTGTTGTCCGTTCCATAGCGGCAGTGGCATTCCATAAACCTTCCTCTGGCATAGAAGTGACCCTTTTGACATTTAAATTTCGTAGTAGAATCGATGACCCCTTCCTGAAGTGCAATTAGCGCATTCAATGTTTTGAAGGGAGACCCTGGAGCATATTGAGCTTGGAGCCCCCTGTCAAATAAGGGTTTGGCTAAAGTGTCCATGGCCAGTTTTTTGTAATTATAGGACCTTTCTCTACCGACTAAAATATTGGGGTCATAGCTTGGGGCAGAAACCAACGAGAGAATTTCTCCAGTTTTTGGTTCTATGGCCACAATTCCTCCCCTTTTGTTTTGTAAAAGTGTTTCCCCATATTTTTGAAGTTCAAGATCTAAGGTTAATATTAAGTTTTGAGCTCCTTGCATTGGAATGTCGTAGATGCCATTTTCGAAAGGGCCGATGATACGGTTGAACCGATCTTTTTGAAAGAACTTTTTTCCTTTACTCCCCCTCAATAAATCTTCGTAATAATTTTCTATTCCTTGTCTGCCGATCACCTCACCCATGCGGTAATAGCTGTTTTTTCTTATATCATTTTTATTGACTTCACTGACGTATCCAAGGATATTGGAAGCCAAAGGAACAGGGTAGTTTCTGACCGAATTTTTTTGGAGAAAAAAACCGGAATATTTCCAAATTTTTTCTTGCACCACAGCATTGCGTTCTTTAGAAATTTTTCCAATAATGATGGAGGGAAGCTTAACAGAAAAATTCTTAGCAAAATCAATTTGTTCCTTTAGTTTAGATTTTTTCACCCCCAACAGCACAGCGAGCTCCATAGTATCAAAGGGAGAAATATTTTCTGGAATGGCCATCAAGTCGTATACGGGTTGATTGGATACCAAAAGCTTATGGTGCCGGTCGTATATATATCCACGCTCAGGATATACTGAGCTTTCAACGACGGCGTTTGCATCCGAAAGCAGCTTGTAGGAGGAGTTCATTAATTGAAGACCTACCAACCTACCTATAAATATGATAGCGGTTAAAAATGTAACGAATGGTAAAAAAAATCGCCTGATCATTTTTTTTCTTTAAAAAATCCCAATGAAATATACACCAATATAATGGTAAAAAAAGTACTTAAAAAAGTGTTTTTTATTATGGTAAAGATGTTGTCGAAACTAAAATAGACTACTACAAAAAGGAGGAGATGATGTATGAGGATTATCTGTAAAAAATAAGTGATTCTTTGGTTTATAAGACTCCCTCTTATCATCCCCATGGGAACATCATAATTAACGCCAAAAGAGAATCTAATGATGTATGGTCTTAAATAAGCAATGGTTAAAGAGGCAATTGTGTGGCCACCAGACCCTTGGGTCAACAGGTCTAAAAAAAGCCCCATCAAAAAACCTAAAATAATGAGCGCTGTACGGTCTCCATCAAACCGGTACATTAGAAAGAAAAGTAGATACAAATTGGGGTTTATAAAACCAAAGAAATTAATATTACTCAACAAAAAAGCTTGCACAAAGAGCAGCAGTATAAATTGAAGGATCAATACGATATTATACCTACTCATTTTTCAAAGCTTTAAGTTGATCAATTTTTATGTTGTCGATAAAATACACAAATTTTTTCTGTGTGAGATTACTGAACAATTCAACGTCGATATTGAGGTAGCCTTCAAGTTCAGGTTTTTTAATATTTGTTACAACTCCAATGGGAATTCCATATGGAAAATAGTTCGACATACCCGCTGTGATAATGGTATCTCCTATGGAAACTGTGTTCAATGAGGAGATGTCATTTAATTTCATTTTTTTAGGGTGATTGCCTTCCCAGACCAATGATCCGTATGCTCCATTTTTTTTAAATCCAGCATTGATTTTAAGGTCCCGATGCAGTATTGAAAGAACACTTGAAAAATCGTCTGTAACTTGATTAACAATTCCAATTATACCATCGCTGGAAATGACACCCATTTCCAATGCTACACCATCTTTGGCTCCCTTATCAATAATTAGGTAGTTTCTTGCCAGTTGGTAGCTGTTTTTTATAATTCTGGCCAATTTAACTTCATATCCAAATCCCTCGTAAACCCGATTTTCGTACTCAATATTATTTTGATGCATTAACTCAAGGGCTTTAAGCTTTTCGTTTTCTGCTATCAATTTTTTATTTTGATTGACCAGATCCATGTATTTTGTGATGTTCGTCCCGATCAGATTAAAGTTACTTGAAATGGCCAAAGCACCTTTACTAAAGGTGGACTTGTGATAAAAACTTCTATTACTTAAGATGATGGTTGAGAGGATCAACAGCCCCAAGTATAACAGGGTATTCTTGTACTTAATTAGGGCATTTATAAGCTGCCGCATAAGCCATTATTTGATCAGAATGGTTTTGTATCTCTCGATGTTTTTCAAGGCAATACCAGTTCCACGCACAACGGCTTGTAGGGGGTCTTCAGCGATATATACAGGAAGATCTGTTTTACGTGATATTCGGAGGTCTAAGCCCCTTAGAAGGGCTCCTCCACCGGCTAAGTATATTCCTGTGTTGTAGATATCAGCGGCCAATTCTGGAGGTGTTTGTGATAAAGCCTCCATAATTGCCTCTTCTATTCTGATGATCGACTTATCCAATGCTTTGGCTATCTCTGAGTGGGAAATCATCACTTGTTTTGGTTTTCCTGTAACCAAATCTCTTCCTTGAACCGACATTTCTTCGGGAGGGTTTTCAAGGTCTTCAACTCCGGCGCCAATCAATATTTTTATTTTCTCAGCGGTTCGTTCGCCAATATAGAGATTGTGCTTGCTTCTCATAAAATTCACAATGTCATTTGTGAATACATCCCCTGCGATTTTCACAGATTTATCACATACAATTCCAGATAAAGCAATCACGGCAATTTCAGTGGTTCCACCTCCGATATCAACGATCATATTTCCTTTGGGTTGCATGATGTCTATCCCAATTCCAATGGCTGCGGCCATGGGTTCATGAATTAAATAGACTTCTTTTCCGTTGACACGTTCAGCAGATTCTTTTACCGCCCGCATTTCTACTTCGGTAATTCCAGATGGGATACAAATTACCATTCTCAGGGAGGGGGTGAAGAATTTTCTTTTGAGCGTAGGGATGCTTTTTATCAATGAATTGATCATTTGCTCAGAAGCATTAAAATCGGCTATAACACCGTCTTTTAAAGGTCGAATGGTTTTGATATTTTCATGGGTTTTACCATGCATCATACTCGCTTCATTGCCAATGGCAATGATTTTGTTGGTTGTACGATCTATGGCCACTATAGATGGACTGTCCACCACTACCTTATCATTGTGAATGATTAGGGTGTTGGCGGTCCCTAAATCTATAGCAATTTCTTCTGTGAGGAAACCCATTTATAATTTTGTTATTGAAGCTAAAGTTATGAAAATTAATGCTTAAAATGACGAGTTCCTGTAAAGACCATGGATAAATTATTTTCATTACAATAATCTATCGAAAGTTGGTCTTTGATTGAACCTCCGGGCTGAAGAATACTCGTCACTCCTGCCCTTTGTGCAATTTCTACACAATCAGGAAAGGGGAAGAAGGCATCACTGGCCATAACGGCTCCTTGAAGGTCAAATTTAAAATGGCGCGCCTTGTCAATCGCTTGGTTCAGCGCATCCACACGGGACGTTTGCCCTGTACCCGATGCCAATAACTGACCATTTTTTGCCAACACTATCGTATTGGACTTGGTATGCTTACTTATTTTTGAAGCAAAAATCAAGTCCTCAACCTCTTGAGGGCTTGGTTTAATTTCAGTGACGTAATCTAGATCAGCTACAGCATCTGTTCTGGTGTCTTTGTCTTGAACCAATATTCCATTGAGACAAGTCCTGTACGAATTGGTAGGTAGAGGCGTATTTTTTTGAACCAATATGATTCTGTTTTTCTTTTCTTTGAGCCGTACCATTGCAGTTTCCTCATAGTCGGGAGCAATGACCACTTCGCAGAAAAGATTGTTAATCTCATCGGCGGTCTGTAGATCTATCGTTTTGTTACTAATCAATACCCCTCCAAAAGCTGAAACAGGATCAGCCGCAAGGGCATCCAAATATGCTTCTTTGAGCGAAGGTCGGGTAGCAAACCCACAAGCATTGTTGTGTTTGAGGATCGCAAAACTGTTTCCCCGATCATAGAATTCAAGCATCAGATTGACAGCGGCATCAATATCTAACAAGTTGTTGTAGGAGATTTCTTTACCATGGACTTGTTTAAGAAGCTCTGATAAAGGTCCAAAAAAACGGCCTTGTTGATGAGGGTTTTCTCCATAACGAAGTTTTTTTTCTTTTTTGATACTGAATTTAAGTACTTCCTCCTCAGCATTGAAGTGGTTGAAAATTGCAGTGTCGTAATGGGACGAGGTTTGGAAAGCTTTAACGGCGTATTTTTTTCTTTCCTCGATACTAGTAGTGCCCTGGTTTGCCAATATAATATTTAGAAAATTTCCGTAATCCGTTTTATCAGAAACACAAAAGGTGTTGGCGAAGTTTTTAGCAGCAGCACGGATGAGGGCAATCCCTCCAATATCAATTTTTTCAACTATTTCAGATTCAGATCCTCCCGCAGCTACCGTATCTTCGAAAGGGTATAAATCTACAATTACCAGGTCGATTTGAGGGATTTCAAATTCGGTAAGGGCTTTTTGGTCCTCGACTACCTCTTGTCGGTTTAAGATACCTCCAAAAACTTTTGGATGTAATGTTTTAACCCTACCGCCCAAAATGGAGGGATAGCCGGTTATATCTTCTACTGCTACGACTTCATATCCAAAATCTCGGATGAACTTATAAGTACCTCCAGTGGAGTAGAACTTTACGCCTTGCTTGTTCAGTTCACGAATGATGGGGGCCAAACCCGTTTTGTCGTATACAGATATGAGGGCAGATGAAATTTGTTTTTTACTCATTTTATTGATTATAGTTTATGAATTTGAGCAGTAGTTTAATACCCTATTTCATAATATATTTTTAATTAATTTAACACAAAAATCAAGATACTTGAGGTAAACAAAAGTATTAAAATCCATGCTTGATACTTCTGTATTTTCTACTTATTTTTATTATTAATTAACCAAAAAAAAATGGACTTTTGAACAATTTTTGACACCTTACTTCGAACTGTCAAAATCAATAAGCCCCCATTTTTTTAAACCACAGATATTTACCAAAATCAGTTTAAAATGAAACAAAATATTAACATATCGGGAATGACCTGCCAGGGCTGTGTTTCCTCAGTGTCAAAAATTTTAATGGATAGGGGATCCGTAAAAGCGGTAAAGATTGATTTAAAAACTGGAAATGTAGCCTTGGAAGTAAAGAATCCAATTAATTTAAATCAATTGAGGTTTGTATTACCTCCAAAATATACCCTTTCTTTAGAACGAGAAAATGATTTTCCCTTGATCAAGGCCGAGTCATCAAAAATAAAACAGCTTTTCCCACTGTTTTTGATTTTCATATATCTATTGGCGGGCACATTTTTACGCCAAAAAAACTCATTCCAACTCAATGACTTTATGTATGATTTTATGGGTTTATTTTTTGTGGCATTCAGTTTTTTTAAATTTTTGGATTTTAAAGGATTTCCTGATGCTTTTTCAATGTACGACCCCTTAGCCAAAAGAATCCGATGTTACGGAACACTCTACCCTTTTATCGAAACAATATTGGGGCTGATGTTTCTGTTGAGATGGGGTTTGGATTGGGCCTTGGTGATCACACTTGTCATATTATTCTCGACCACTGTTGGTGTGATCAATAGCTTGTTCAACAATAACAAAATCAATTGCGCCTGCTTGGGTACTGCCTTAAAATTGCCCATGACCGAAGCTACCTTAATTGAGAACACCATTATGCTGGTGATGGCCGTTGCCATGCTTTTTCAATAATTGAGTTAAATATTGTAACTTAGAAATATGTTTTACAATCGTTTAAAAGCTGTTCTATTTTTATCAATCCTTTTAATATCCAAGGTTGGAATGGCATTGAATGTTCATTATTGTGGGGGCAAAATCGCAGAAATTGCTTTTGCTTGGAATGCCGAAGGCTGCGGAATGTCTTCTGATAAAAGCCAAGAAACAGAAAGGAGCACAACCACTATCAAAAATCATTGTTGTCAGGACGAGATTGTTTTTTTACAAAACAATGAGCCTCTAAAAGAAAATCACACAGTATTTCAATTGTTCTCATATGCTGTTGAAAATAATTTTGACTTTTATTTTCAACCCACTACATCTAGAGCCCAATGGATAAAAAAATATCCCGAGTTTCTTTTCTGCAAGAATAAGATATACCTACTGCATCAAAGTTTTGTTTTTTACGGATGATAGCGTTTTAGATTGTTTCAATTTAAAACTAATCAATAATCCCTAAAATCATGAAAAAATACATAATACTTGTATGCTTTTCTTGTGGTTTGGTCTTTTCACAAGATCCCCTCAAGGGAATCATAAAATATCAAGACAATAATGAAATCATACCGCTGGTAGGGGCCAATGTATATTGGAGTAACACTACTGTTGGAACCATAACAGACTCTAATGGTAAATTCCAATTAGAGAAAATAGCTGGAACCAACCCATTGGTGATCAGTTATCTTGGATTCAAAACCGACACCCTCTGGGTGGATTCCTTTTATATTAGTCATCAAATGATCAAAAAATCCGAGGAAGCATTGGATGAAATAACCTTGCAACAGCGTAGGAAAGCCATTCAAAAATCTTTTATTGAAACGCAAAATATTCTAAAGGTGAGCAGTGAAGAACTGTTAAAAGCAGCTTGTTGCAACCTTTCGGAAAGTTTTGAAACAAACCCTGTAATAGATGTTAATTTTTCAGATGCTCTTACGGGAACCAAGCAAATCAAAATGTTAGGGCTGTCTAGCCCTTATTTGCAAATATCTGAGGAAAATATCCCTATGGTACGGGGGGCTTCTCAGGCTTATGGATTAACCTTTACTCCAGGCACCTGGGTGGAGAGCATTCAGATTAGTAAAGGTGCGGGTTCGGTCACCAATGGATTTGAGAGTATTGTGGGGCAAATAAATACCGAATTGAAAAAACCCTTGACTGATATTCCCTTTTTTCTGAATATATTTTACTCTATCAACGGCCGGTATGAGATAAATACCCACCTCAACCGCAAAGTAAGCGAACGTTGGAGTACTGGGCTTTTCCTACATGGTAACCTAAGAACTCAAAAATTTGACAAAAACAATGACCGTTTTCTGGATCTTCCGGTTGGAGAACAAATTAATTTGATGAACCGCTGGCAATACATCGACGCTGACAAAGGTTGGGTGAGTTTTTTGAGTTGGAGGTATATGAATGATGAAAAACAATTGGGGGTTTTTGACTTTCAACCCAAGCGTGACAAAGGGCTCAAAAATCAATGGGGTTGTGAGATTGCGACGCAGCGTTGGGATACTTCTGTAAAAGTAGGATATGTTTTTCCAGAATTTTCCTATCAGAGTTTTGGGTTTCAGGCAGCTTACAGCAGTCATGACCAAAAAGCTTATTTTGGTTTACGAAAATATGATGTAAATCATCAAAGTTTGTACACCCATTTGTTATTCAATTCGATCTTAGGAAATACCTTGAATAAATTTAAGGTAGGACTCAATTACACCCATGACCTTTATGATGAAGCAGTCGATTTGTATTCTTTTGACAGAAAGGACCTTAATTGGGGTGGCTATTTTGAATACACTTACAACAATGACGATAATTTTAGTTGGATTGGTGGCCTTAGAGTTGACATCCACAATAATTTAGGCACTTTCTTTACGCCTCGTTTTCACCTTAGATATGTACCCTTAAATGAATTTGTAATTAGAATTTCTGGCGGAAGTGGACGGAAGGCAGCCAATATTTTTGCTGAAAATCAAACCCTTTTCGCAACCAACAGAACCATTAAAATACAATCTGTAGGGGGGACAATATATGGATTAGATCCAGAGATTGCTTGGAATTATGGACTGTCCATAGCGAAGTCATTCTACATTGGAAGCCCCAATCAATTTAATATAACTGCAGATTATTATGTCACTGATTTTACTAATCAGGTTGTAGTGGATTGGGAAAATTCCCAAGAAATAAAATTTTACAACCTCAAAGGGGAGAGTAGTGCGAAAAGTTTTCAGATCGAACTGGATTACAGCTTCAGGAATTTTTTGTATATAAGGGCAGCATATAAAAACTATGATGTCAAAATGGATTATAAAAGCGGTCTGCGGCAAAAACCATTATTGCCTAAAAACCGCTTTTTCCTGAATGTCGGTTGGGAGGGTAAAACCTCTTCTTCAGGAAAAAAGTGGCATTGGGACTTCACCTTCCATCGTGTTGGTGACCAAAGGTTGGTAAACACCATTCGGGATCAATCGGGCAGCTTATCACCGAGCTACTCATTGTTCAATTCGCAGATCTCTTGTTTTTTTTATAAAAAATTTGAAATATATTTGGGAGGAGAGAACATCGGTAATTACCGACAGGCGTCACCAATAATAGGATCTGACGACCCTTTTGGAGCTGACTTTGATGCAGCTCAGGTTTATGCACCAGTGTTTGGTGCAATGGTTTATTCGGGTTTGAGGTTCAAAATTTAATTTAATCAAATAATAAGTTTATTGTGAAAAAAATATTAATCGTTATGCTTGTGCTGCCATTTGGAATGCTGGCCCAAGAAAAAGAAAAAAAAATTGTTAAAGCTGAATTCATGGTTCATGGGAATTGTGAATTTTGTGAGAAAAGAATTGAAAAAGCAGCCCTTTCGATCAAAGGGGTTAAATCTGCAGCCTGGGACATTCCTTCAAACCAAATCAGCTTGATTTATAATCAGAAACAAGTTTCTTTGAAGACCATTCATGCCAGTATTGCAGCTCAGGGTCATGACACTTCCGAAGCGAAAGCCAAAAAGGAAGACTATGACGCACTTCCTAATTGTTGCAAATACGATCGGGAAGAATTATAAAAAAAAACCTGCTTTAAAAAAGCAGGTTTTTTTGAATGAAAAACGTGTTACATCATTCCTGGCATACCACCTCCGCCGCCCATTGGTGGGCCTGCTGCTGGAGTATCCTCTTTGATGTCGATCAAGGCGCATTCTGTGGTTAATATCATTCCTGCTACAGAGGCGGCGTTTTCTAAGGCCACTCGGGCAACTTTTTTCGGATCGATAATTCCTTCTTTTAACATGTCTACAAAAGTACCTTCCTTGGCGTTAAAACCGAAGTTTTCGCCACCATCAAGTACTTTAGAAACAATTACAGAGCCTTCTCCACCAGAGTTTTCAACAATAATTCTCAAAGGAGACTCGATTGCTTTGTGGATGATTTGAACTCCTGTTCCTTCGTCAGCATTGCTGGATTTGATTTTAGCAAGGCTTTTTTGCGTGCTCAATAATGCAACACCTCCACCGGCAACAATACCTTCCTCTACTGCAGCGCGAGTAGCGTGAAGCGCATCGTCAACGCGATCCTTCTTTTCTTTCATTTCTACTTCAGACGGAGCTCCTACATACAGCACTGCCACACCGCCGGATAATTTAGCCAGGCGTTCTTGAAGTTTTTCTCTGTCATAATCAGATGTGGTTGTTTCAATTTGAGATTTGATTTGGTTGACCCTGCCTTGTATCATCTTGCTTTCTCCGGCGCCATTTACAACCGTTGTGTTGTCTTTGTCGATGGTTACTTTCTCAGCAGAACCCAACATGTCAATGGTTGTGTTTTCCAAGGTAAAACCTCTTTCTTCAGAGATTACGGTTCCACCAGTTAAAATGGCGATATCTTCTAACATTGCTTTACGACGATCTCCAAAGCCAGGGGCTTTTACTGCAGCGATCTTTAAGGCACCACGTAGCTTGTTTACCACTAATGTGGCGAGGGCTTCTCCATCGACATCTTCAGCGATGACGATAAGTGGTTTTCCTGATTGTGCAACCGGCTCCAATACTGGAAGTAGGTCTTTCATTGCAGAGATTTTCTTGTCATACAATAAGATGTATGGCGTTTCCAAGTCTGCTTCCATTTTTTCAGAATCTGTCACAAAATAGGGAGATAGATAACCTCGGTCGAATTGCATTCCCTCTACGACATCTACATAAGTATCCGTACCTTTTGCCTCTTCGACAGTGATCACACCTTCCTTTCCTACTTTCTCAAAAGCTTCAGTGATTAAGCTACCAATAGTTTCGTCATTGTTGGCAGAGATGCTTGCGACTTGTTTGATTTTTTCAGAAGCGTTTCCTACTTCAACGGATTGTTTGCTCAAAGAATCTATGATAGTACTTACAGCTTTGTCAATTCCTCTTTTCAAATCGAGAGGATTTGCACCAGCGGCTACATTCTTTAAACCTTCCTTTACGATGGCCTGAGCCAAGATAGTTGCTGTAGTAGTTCCATCTCCAGCGAGGTCGTTGGTTTTAGAAGCTACTTCTTTAACCATTTGTGCACCCATGTTTTCCAGTGCATCTTCCAGTTCAATTTCTTTGGCTACAGTTACACCATCTTTGGTGACTTGAGGGCCACCAAAAGCTTTACCAATGATAACATTTCTTCCCTTAGGGCCAAGGGTTACTTTTACAGCATTTGCCAGGGCGTCAACACCACGCTTGATGCCATCCCGTGCCTCTATATCGAATTCTATTTTTTTTGCCATTTTGTTTTTTTATTATTTATTATACAATTGCGAGTATATCACTTTCTCTCATGATCAGGTAGTCGGAGCCATCGTGTTGTAATTCGGTTCCAGCATATTTACCATAAAGTACATTGTTCCCTACTTTTACAGTTACAGGGTTTTCAGTGGTTCCGGGTCCTACAGCGACCACAACACCTTTTTGTGGTTTTTCTTTTGCAGAATCAGGAATTATAATTCCAGAAGAAGTTTGGGTTTCTGCAGCAGCAGGCTCGATCATTACTCGATCTGCTAAAGGTTTAATATTTACTTTACTCATCTCTAATTATTTTAAGTTTTAATGATAAATTTCACAAATCATGCCATTGGAGGATCCTATGACAAAATGTAGTAGTTCAATAGATTTGCTGACAGCTTGGCACAAATTTTATTGTTTGGATTCTTTTTGAGGGACTTCCTGAGGAAGGCTTTCGAGTAGTGTTTCCGGGATTACTTCAGGGATGGGCTGATCCAATAAATTTTGCTCTAAAAGACGCGAGTCGGAATTTGCGATCCTCGTCTCAATCGAAATATTGGAAAGTAAAATTAAAATCAACAATAGCCCAGCCAATAGCCAGGTACTGCGGTCTAAAAAATCTGAGGTTTTTTGAACACCTCCCATTTGTTGGCCTCCTCCACCAAAAGACGAAGAAAGACCCCCTCCTTTTGGATTTTGAACCATTACGACCAATACCAATAGAAAACAAACAAATATAATTAAGCCTATAAAAATAGAAAAGCCACCCATTGTGTTATTGTTGTTGTAAGTTCTTTATATCCTGAATTTGCCCTGCAAAGAAAACATTTTTTTTCGGATATTTCAAACTTAAAATTTTATAAGCTTTAATTGCTCTTTTATACTTTTTCTGTTTGACCAAAAGCTTGGCTAAAGTTTCGGTCATCAATTCTTCAGAATAAAAATCTCCCTGATTGGCGATGTTGTTTGTCGCTCCTTTTTCCACGAGCGTAATTTTCGGATCGGCAGCAATAAAACTATCTATTATTGGTAACTTATCGCTAAGCGGTTGTTTATCTTCTTCTTCTTCTTCTTCTACTTCTACTTCTTCTTTTTCTGTGGTGTAGACCACCCATTCGGTAAAGATCATCTTAAGATCAGCAGTGTTAATTGCTGGTTTTCCTTCAGCTGTTGTTTTATCTATTGATGGAATAGTTGCTTCATTGGGCTGTTTTTGGGGGATAATGTCCTCGTCAATCGTGTCAGCTATTTCAACTTCTTTGTTGACCTTATCCTCCAAAATTGTGATACTTTTCTCCATTAAATCATTACTTTTGGTAGTAAATGTAAGTGGAGATTCTATACCGTTTTTAAGCACGGTCCTGTCCGAAGTGTAGAGGGATAATTGATTTAATGCATTATTAGCAGGGTCTTTGTTTTGATCGATAAGAGATTTTGTGTAGATAAAACGTGGTAACTGGAAATAGGGGTATTTTTCGATGAAAACAGCCATTTTAGAGACCAATGTTTCATCATTAGTATTATAATTTCCAATTAAATCACTAAAACTTTTTTCGTTCATAGACCCTACCATTTTGCCAAGGTTTCATTGAAAATGTCTTGTGTTATCCGTTCGAAGATTTCATCGTGAGCAGCCCCTTGAATATCGTACAATTGTTTGTCTGCAGGGTAATCGTAGAAGAAAGAAAACTTTGTCTCGAAATAATCTTCTTCATTATTAGAATTGAAGTAGCGCATATTCACTGTCATGGTCAAACGATTTTGGGAGGCTGTGAGGTTAGCTGTTGAGGTCATAGGGGTTATACTGTATTGTGTGATTTCACCCTGATAGATCAGGTCGCCTCCACTGTTGACAAGATTTAAGTTGGTTTGCCCCAATATACGGTCCTGTAGCGCCAGCGTAAAATCTCGATCCAATCCAGGTTCCACGGTGGATCCTGGTCTACTCCCTGCCTGGTTTTCAAAAAAATCTACTCGAAATGTACTGGCACCCGCCGGAATCGATGCTCCCGTAAAGGAATATATTCCACAGCCTTGGATGACCTGACAGATGATTGTAAAAGCAATTAAATTTTTAGTCTTCTTCATCATCATTCAAATCAAATTGTTTGATCTTTCTATAAAGTGTTCGCTCTGAAATACCCAACTCCTTTGCTGCTATTTTTCTCTTGCCATTACTCCTTTTTAAAGCCAGCTTAATCATTTCAATTTCTTTATCTAATAAAGATAATGGTTCTTCTTCAATCACGGTTTCGGCGTAGTCATAATCGTTTACTGGTGGAGGAGGTTGCTGGCTGATTGGAGTGTTCTCGGGGGGGATAAATTCTAAGGTTTTGTTATCCTCCCCACCATAGATTTTTTTAATTAATTCGGGATTGTTTTTTTGCACCGAGGTCAAGTTCTCGTTTTCCATTAATTCATGGGTGAGCTTTTTTAGATCATTAAGGTCACTTTTCATATCGAAGAGGACTTTGTAGAGTATTTCACGTTCGGAAGAAAAATCCGCTTCTTTTTCGTTACCCCCAATTACGGCAGGGAGTTGAGACCCCATATTGGGGAGGTAATCTCTCAAAGTTGCTGTATTGAGTACTCTATTTTTTTCGAGGACTGAAACTTGTTCCGCGACATTTCGCAGTTGACGGATGTTCCCGCTCCATTGATATTGAACAAGCAACAGTTGTGCTTCCTCCTCCAACCTCAGAGTGGGCATTTTATATTTTTGCGCAAAATCCGATGCAAATTTCCTAAATAAAAGCGGTATGTCTTCTTTTCGATTCCTTAGTGGTGGGAGGTGAATTTCAACGGTGCTTAAACGATAGTAGAGGTCCTCTCTGAATTTACCTTTTTTGATGGCCTCTTTCATGTTTAAATTTGTGGCAGCTACTATTCTTACATCTGTTTTTTGAACTTTTGAAGAACCCACCTTAATGAATTCCCCATTTTCTAAAACCCTCAAAAGCCTCACTTGAGTTGTAAGTGGTAATTCCCCTACTTCATCTAGAAAGATAGTTCCCCCGTCGGCGACTTCAAAATAACCGTTTCGCGTAGCAGTCGCCCCTGTAAATGCTCCTTTTTCATGTCCAAAAAGTTCGCTGTCAATTGTTCCTTCGGGTATAGCGCCACAATTTACCGCAATATATTTTGCGTGTTTTCTCGGAGAAAATTGATGGATAATTTTGGGGATATTTTCCTTTCCAACCCCACTTTCACCGGTCACCAAAGCAGTAATTTCTGTCGCAGATACCCGTTGGGCTTTTTCAAGTGCCCGGTTCAATCCTTCATCATTTCCAATGATGCCAAAACGTTGTTTTATATTTTGTAAGGATTCCATGGTTTTAAACAGTATTTGAGAGACCCAAACCCTTTCCAATTAGGGTAGCTGAAGTTACTTTTTCAATTTTAACATTTACAAAATCGCCTACCTTATATTTCTCTTTGGGAAACACGGCTACGGTGTTTTGACTAATCCTCCCGCTCCAAAATTCTGGGGATCGCTTAGAGTTTTTTTCAACCAAAACACAAACGGTTTTTCCAATGAATTGCTCAGTTCTGAAGGCGCTGTGCTCTCTTTGTAAATCAATTATTTCTTGGAGTCTCCTTTTTTTAACGGACATGGGGACATCGTCTTCAATTTTTTTGGCCGCAGGGGTACCTGGTCGTTCAGAATAGGCAAACATAAACCCATAGTCATATTTTACATATTTCATCAGACTCAGTGTTTCCCGGTGGTCCTGCTCTGTTTCAGTTGGAAAACCGGCAATCATGTCGTGAGATATAGCACAATCGGGGATAATTTTCCATATGTTATCAATTAGTTGAAAATATTCCTCACGGGTGTGTTGGCGGTTCATTTTTTTTAAAATGGCATTGCTCCCTGATTGAACGGGCAGGTGGATAAAATTGCATATATTTTCATGTCGTGCCATGGTGTAAATTACATCAAGCGACATGTCTTGAGGGTTAGAAGTGGAAAAACGAATACGGATTTTGGGTTGCGAATGGGCCACAAAATCAAGAAGATTGGCAAAGTTTACGGCGGTTTTTTGTTGAAGGGAACTGGCTTTTATAAAGTCCTTTTTTAATCCCCCTCCATACCACAGGTAGCTGTCCACATTTTGCCCCAGTAAGGTCACTTCTTTGTATCCTTTTTCTGCCAGATCTGCCACCTCCTCCAATATACTTTTGGGATCGCGACTGCGTTCCCTCCCTCGGGTAAATGGAACTACACAAAAAGTACACATATTGTCACACCCCCTTGTGATGGTTACAAATGCACTGACGCCATTGGAGGCCAATCGAACGGGTGCTATGTCTCCATAGGTTTCTTCTTTGGACAGGATTACATTTACTGCCTCTCGCTCGGCATCTGCTTCTCTCAGCAAATTCGGAATGTCTTTGTAAGCATCGGGGCCGACCACGAGATCCACCATTTTTTCCTCCTCAAGAAATTTGTGTTTTAATCGTTCTGCCATGCAACCCAGAACTCCTATTTTAAGGTCATTTGTTTTCTTTTTTATGCCATTAAAAAACTCTAATCTTTTTCTAACCGTTTGCTCTGCCTTTTCTCGGATGGAGCAAGTATTGACCAAAACCAAATTCGCTTCCTCAAGATTCTCGGTTAATTGATACCCTTCTTTATTGAGAATAGCGGCAACGATTTCGCTGTCGTAAAAGTTCATCTGGCAGCCGTAACTTTCGATATAGAAATGTCGGCTCTTTCTTTTGCGGACTAAATCTTCTGGTAAAATAGAAGCACTAGATGCCTGTTGTTTTTTGGATAGGGGATCACCATTAAAAGAATACGGATCTTTCACCGGGGTATTGGACATCAAATTATAATTAAAATATGGTGCAAATATAATTAAACCTGTCTTTTTGTCATGTTTAAATAAGAAATAATTTTTACAATACAGACCTTTCATCTAATCAAACATGATAATTTAAAATACGATCGATTTAGTGTATCATAAATTTGATAATTAAGTTTACCTTTTAGATGATCGTATAATAAGTATTCTAACAATAAATTTGGAAGCGTATCAAAGTAAATTTGAGATATTTGCTGATTATTTTAAAAAAAATTACATTTACATAAGTTTAACCTAATTCAATAAAATGAAATATATTTTAATCATAATTTCAATTTTCATAATTACTTCTTGTTCAGAAAAAAAAGAAGATCTTCCAAAATTAGAGGGTGTTTGGCAAAGAATTGGAACAATAGTTTTTGAAAATGGTGTTGCAGTCGACACGCTATACTATCCCGTAGATTCAATTAAGTTTAAAAATGGAAATGTTATCCCAGGAAAAAGATTTAAAGTTATTGCAGATGGACATTCAATATGGTTTGATTCCAGATTAAAAAAAGATTCCTTGGGCTCTTTTAGTATCGTAGATGATATGTTTGGAAAGACAGATATTTCTTTTACTAAAGATAGTATTTTTGAATCATTCAAATTTTGGCACGACAATGGAAATAAAAGAAATTGGGTAAGAAATTTAAAAGAAGGTGAAATTCATTTTAAAGCCAAATTTATCTTGAGGGACGATAAGTATGTTCAATATAGATTGCGAAAAGATGGTTCTACTAGAGCAGAATTTTATGGGAGAGTTGATAATTTTAATTTAAACCCTACCCCACTTACTGGAAGCTGGAAAAGAGTTTTTTATGTTAATATTGTAAATGGTGAATTAAAAGACACTCTTTTCAATGACTTTAAATTTGGTACTGGATCTGGACATTTCCAATCATTCACGGATGGAAAAAGATTATTGGCATTCAACTTTGATCAATTTAGGGATTCTTTGGGTAATGACCGTTATCCTGGTCGCGCCCAGATGTCCGATTATAAAATTATTGGAGATACAATTGTGGAAAAAATTATCTTCAGAACCTCAGGAAGAGGATTAAAGGCAGGGGCGGAAAGAAAGCGTAAGTTTGAAATTACAGACGATTACTTTAAGCTTTATAATATTAATTCATCTGGAAATGGAAGGATTAATCATTTTCAAAAACAATAAGAATATTTTTTATAAAATAGTTAGAACTTTTTAACTAAAAATATTATCTAACATCATTTACTTTTGTCTTGAGTAGACGCCCTTGGGTTCTCTCCACTCCATTTGATTAGGATTTATTGGGCCCAAGCCATGAGGTTGTATTCTGGCTTCGGTAATCCTTTGTTTAATGACAATGGCTAAAGAATCTCTGATTTTTTTGTATTTGCCCGATTTGGCAATATTACAAAGTTCTTTTTTGTCATACTTATGATCGTAAAGTTCATATTCGAGTTTTCCATTTTCCTCCCATTGCGTTAATCTATATCGGCTGGTTTTTATGGAATACCCTTGTGCTTTATTCTTTCCCATATCCACCCTCAGCTCAGTTAGCGCACTTTTTCTCACCCTTGCATTGGAGTCTTTTAGGATGGGAGCAAAGCTCTTACCTGAGACATATTCAGGGGTTTCGAATCCCATAAGATCCATAAGGGTAGGGTAAAGGTCAACCAACTCCACGGGTGCCTCCATTATTTTTTCATTTTTATTGATTCCAGGCCCTGCAACAATTAAGGGTACTCGTGTAGCATTATCAAATAAAGTTTGTTTTTGCCAATGCCCGTGCTCTCCAAGATGATATCCGTGATCGGAAGTAAAAACGACAATTGTATTTTTGTCCAGACCAGTAACCTTCAATTTATCGAGAACGCGACCAATCTGCGCATCGACAAAACTGGTCGTTGCATAGTAGGCCTCCTTAATAGTCTTGGCCAATCCCTCCTCCAAGTTTCTTTGCTCAATTTTTTTTCTCACACTCGCAGCGGCAGGAGGGGGTAGGGTTTTTAGATAAGCATCATTGCTTTTGGGCACTTTCATTTCATCTGTTTCGTAAAGGTTAAAATATTTTTTTGGAGCTACATACGGAGTATGGGGTCTGTAGAGCCCAAATGCCAGGAAAAAATTTTCACCACTTTTGGCATATTGGCCCAAAAACTTAATGGTTTCTGTAGCGCCAATACCATCTGTTTGTTCCTCATCAGTCCCCTCTGCCGCCAACCAGCTAAGGGTGCCACCATAGGACCTTTTCTTTAGGGTGTTGATTTTATACTCCTCAATTTTATCTCGACCATAGGGATTTACCGTTTGGTGCCAAGTGTAATTATCATCATGCCCAGCTGTCCCAATATCCCTGGGATTGTGGTAATGAAATATTTTACCAACCCGCACAGCGTGGTAGTTTTCTTGTTTGAATCTTTGACCAATGGTGGTGACCCGAGGAAGCGTTTGTCTGAGATATATTCTCAATCTTTTTACATGGGTTTGATCTGGATACAAGCCTGTCATAAAGGAAATCCTTGAGGGTCCGCACAAAGGATACTGAATGTGAGCGTTTCCAAACAACACACCATTTTTTGCCAATTTATCAATATTGGGGGTTAATACTTTGTCGTTTCCATAAGAACCGATATCGCAATTTAAATCGTCTGTTACGATAAAGAGGACATTGAGTTTTTTGTTTTCAGTTTGGGATTGGACGGCCCAAAAAGAGAATGTTACCGCAAAAAGAAAGCCCCATTTTAGTTGACTTGAAATCATTGAATTGTAAATTTTAAATGGTTAAAATAGAAAAATTAAAACATAGTAAAAGAGTTTGGATGGGGTATGTTTAAAAAATCTATATAATTTTGTTAGCGAAAAATCAACTTATGGCCAACAATCTCGTAATCGTAGAATCACCCGCAAAAGCAAAAACAATTGAAAAGTTTTTAGGCAAAAATTTCAAGGTAGCCTCCAGCTATGGCCATATAGCAGACTTACCCTCCAACGAGTTGGGTGTTGATATTGAAAAGGATTTTTCACCCAAGTATATTGTTTCCTCTACGAAGAAAAAAGTCGTTAGTGAGCTCAAATCACTGGTTAAAAAAATGAGTACAGTTTGGTTGGCCAGTGACGAGGACAGGGAGGGCGAAGCCATTGCTTGGCATTTGGCCAATACATTAGAATTGAAGATGGTAAATACAAAAAGAATTGTATTTAACGAAATAACGAAGACTGCAATATTAGATGCGATAGAGAAGCCCCGGGAAATCAATTATAACTTGGTAAATGCCCAACAAGCCAGAAGAGTATTGGATCGGCTGGTGGGGTATGAATTGTCTCCTGTCCTTTGGCGTAAAGTTAAAGGAGGCCTCTCAGCAGGACGCGTTCAATCTGTTTCTGTTAGGCTTATCGTTGAACGGGAGCGGAAGATTAAAGCTTTTGTGCCAGAGCAAAGTTTTAAGACCCAAGGGTTGTTCGCGACCCAACAAAACAAATCCATCAATGCCTTTTTGCCAAAAAATTTCGATTCTTATAAAAAAACTGAGGCTTTCTTAAAAAGTAATATTTCAGCTGATTTTACGATCGAGGATATTGAGAAAAAGCCTGCGAGTAAATCTCCCACGACACCATTTACTACTTCTACACTTCAGCAAGAGGCGGCGAGAAAACTTTATTTTTCAGTAAGTAAAACCATGAACTTGGCGCAACTACTTTACGAAGCAGGTTTGATTACCTACATGAGGACCGACAGTGTAAACTTATCTAAAGAAGCGCAAGCAGCGGCACTCAAACAAATAGAAAAGCTTTACGGGTCTTCCTATAAAAAACCCAGAAAATTTAAAGTTAAAAGCAAAGGGGCCCAGGAGGCTCACGAAGCCATAAGACCCACAGACTTTAGCAGGACCAAGGTCAGCAATTTGGATTACGACCTCTCTCGCTTGTACGAACTGATATGGAAAAGAGCCATAGCATCACAAATGAGTGAGGCAAAATTAGAACGTACCCAATTAAAAATTAGAGCCAGCTCGCATGAAGAAAAATTTGTTGCCAAAGGAGAAGTAATCAAGTTTGATGGTTTTTTAAAGGTATATCTCGAAAGCGTCGATGAGGACACGGAAGAACAAAACGATCTATTACCTGCGGTTCAGAAAGGACAGTCATTACAGCTTAAATCCATGGAGGCGAATCAGCGATTTTCTCGACCACCCTATCGATTCACTGAGGCTTCCCTAGTTAAAAAATTAGAAGAATTGGGAATTGGAAGGCCCTCTACCTATGCTCCAACGATTTCTACCATCCAAAACAGAAAGTACATTGAAAAAGGCACCGATGAGGGAGAAACTCGAAGTTACAACCAATTACAGTTGATCGATAATGAAATTATCTCCAAATCACTCCAAGAAAAAGTGGGTTCCAACAAAGGGAAACTTATACCTACAGATGTAGGAGTAATTGTAAATGATTTTTTGGTCGCTAATTTCAAAAACATATTGGATTATAGTTTTACGGCCAAAGTTGAGGAAAGTTTTGATCAAATAGCCGAGGGCTCTGAAAACTGGACCCACATGATCAAAGACTTTTATGATGAATTTCATAAAACAGTAGATTTTGTAAAGCAAAACGCTGAAAGAGAATCTGGGGAGCGTGTTTTAGGGAAAGAACCCAAATCGGGAAGGGTCGTTAAAGTGAGGTTGGGTCGTTTTGGGCCAATTGCTCAAATTGGCGATCCAGAGGATGATGAGAAACCCATTTTTACAAGTCTTGCGCCTGGTCAGCAGTTGGAGTCGCTTAAGTTAGAGGAAGCGCTTGAGTTGTTCGAGTTGCCCAAATCTATTGGCGTCTATGAAACCCATGAAGTAACAGTAAACAATGGAAGATTTGGACCCTACATTAAATTTGAAGACCTATTTGTTTCTCTTCCCAAAGGGGTGGATCCCATGTCGGTTGATCTGGAAAGCGCAATAGTTTTGATTGAGGAGAAAAAAGCCATTAATGCTCCCATTTATACTTTTGATAAACTACCCGTCACCAAAGGGAAAGGTCGTTTTGGACCCTTTTTGAAATGGAATAATCTCTTTATTAACGTCAATAAAAAATATGATTTTGACAATCTAACTGATGATGACATTGAAACCTTGATTAAAGAAAAGATTCAAAAAGAAAAAGAAAAGCTTGTCAAAGAGTGGCCCAAGGAAGGCATCCGGATTGAAAAAGCAAGGTGGGGACGATCTAATATCATTGTGGGAAAGAAAAAAATTGAATTGGGAAAAGACATTGATCCCACTAAAATTGATTTAGAAGCTGCCAAAAAATATCTCAATCCGAAAACTGCTAAAAAGAAAAAATGAGTTTAGAATCTCTAATACCAGTTTCTGAAGAAGCCCTTTCTTCCATGGTATTACATCCCAAAC
>PBCE01000015.1 GCA_002716845.1 Flavobacteriaceae bacterium
ACTAGTAACATTTGTAACAGTTTGATTAAACATATTACTTCCAGATCCAACAACATTAAAATCTAAGGTGTTAGTTGAAGTTAATGTTAACGTTGAAGATCCGGCTTTAAGTCTGAAGCTAATTGTTAAAGTGGGAACTTCACCTTGACAAAATTCATGAGGAGGAAGGTTCCCATTTACACGAACCTCATCAATATTAAGATCAGTGGTTTGGGCAATGCTAATACTGCTAAGCAGTAAGCATAACAACAGCCTCAATAAGAAAAGTTTTTTATATACCCCCACAGATAAATATTACCTCTACTTAAATAACGAGAAATTAATATAATTATTGTTCATTTGAATATAAATCAAAAAATATATAATTTGTCTAACAAAAATACTCATAATTTAATGATCAATACATCAACAAACTATTTTAAAAGTTTTTTTAATATTTTGTTGTTCTTAACATTAATGAATTTTTCGTGCAAAAAAAACAATGATTGGGTAAATCATAATGAAATTGAAATTGTAAGATCTTCAAGAGATTCGACTTTTTATTTTAGAGGCAAACTTTTTGACGGAGAAATTAAAAAGTTTGATAAAAAGGGAAACATTATGCTGAATTTTAATGTGAAAGATGGAAGATTAAATGGAAGGTACTTTGAAATTTATAGTAATGGAAATTTAAAAATTAACACAAATTACGATGAAGGAAAATTAAATGGTAAGTTCATTTCCTATTTTCAAAATAAAAATGTTAAAGAACAGACTTTTTACAGAAATGGACTAATAGATGGTTTTAGAAAATTATATTGGCCAAATGGTGCAATTAAGGAATCTTCAACATTGAAATTAGGTATAATAACTGGAGAATGTTTGTTTTACTACTCTAATTCAAATAAGAGAAAAAAGATTTTATTTGACCAGTACGGAAATAGAGATGGTATTTGGAAAGATTATTACCCAAATGGGAAAGTTAAAAGTGAAATTGAGTATAAATCAGGTGCTATAATAAGCACAATTAAAAAATATGACTTAAATGGTAAAATTTTAAATTAATAATAAAATGCTTAAATATTTTGGCGCTTTAGTTTTATTAGTCAGTTTGGCATGCAGTTCTAACCCTAAATTCTTTAAAAAAGATAAAAAATATTTAAATGGAAAGTGGAGATTGGTTGAGATTGGAGCACTAAATCAAGAAAATACTTTTTTTGTAGTAGATTCATCTGATTATAATTTCAAAAAACTTATTATTGATATTGACAAAAAAAATTTTTACTTGACAACTTACCCTTTCCATGACTTTGAACCAAGTTTTCCAATTTTAATTGAAGGTGACACGATATTCCTTCTGTCTGGAACTACTGTTGGAAACGAACTGGTCATGTTAAAAAAAAACACAATTACATATAAATTTTCTGAGGATTATAAATTACTTGAATTAATTAATTTTGATGAAAAAGATATAATGATCTTTTCTAGATATTAATAATCCATAGTTTAAAAACAATAATTATTTTCCATTATCAATTGATCAGCAATTCGATTTTTTAAACCTATAACATCAGGCAAATTGTCATAACGACAAAGTTGATGAACACTTTTAAGAAGATTAATTTGAGGGTCACCCTCTGCAATATTTCCAATGGTCTCTTTTGACTTTGTTATTACAGTCTCAGTAGCATCAAAAACATATAATTGAGTCATATCCATTTGATGGAAAACATCATGCCCTCTATTGAAATTCTTTAGAGTTCTTAAGGTGGCGGATTCTGCAAAATAAATCTCAATCAATATATCTGACAATCCCAATAAGGTTTGTTGATGCTTTTCCAGTTCCTGTCCATATTTTTGAAAGGCAGCACCTGCGATTATTAAAAAAACTTTTTTAAGATTTTTAATTTTCTGTAATTCAATGGAAAGAGGTTGATTTAAATCTATTTTCTTTTCTTCACCGCCACTTGCCATTTCACCCGTCACTTTCATTACAGCATTCGTCAAATCCAATTCTCCTTTGATAGATTTTTTGAATAGCATTCCCACAGACAGCAACCTGTTAATTTCATTAGTACCCTCATAAATTCTTCCTATCCTTGCATCTCTCCATGCAGATTCCATGGGAGTATCTGCGGAAAAGCCCATACCTCCATAGATTTGAATACCATCATCAGCACAATTTTGAATGTCTTCAGAGGTTCCAACTTTAATAATGGAACACTCTATCGCATATTCCTCAACTCCTTTTAGTTCGGCTTTTTGGTGATCCATTCCTTCTTCCTTAAGGGATTTTATTTTGGATTCTACGTTGAAGGCAGCGCGGTAATTTGCAGATTCTCCCACATAGCAAGAGGTCGCCATACGTGCTATCTTTTCTTTGATGGCTCCAAACTGGGCAATTGGGGTTTTAAATTGTACCCTCTCATTTGCATATTTAACAGCATTATCGATTACCCTTCTCTGTGCGTCCAAACATGCGACTCCTAATTTTATTCTGCCGACATTGAGAGCATTCATGGCGATTTTAAAACCTTGACCTCGCTCTGCCAACATTTGATCTACTGGGACTTTTGTTTCATTAAAAAATACCTGACGGGTTGAGGAAGCATGTATTCCTAGTTTATTCTCCTCATCCCCAAGGCTGATCCCATTTGAAGGATCATTGGGTACGATAAATCCAGTTATATTTTTGTCCTCTTCTATTCTGGCAAATACGATGAATACACTGGCAAATCCAGCATTTGAGATCCACATTTTTTGACCAGAAATTAGATAATGATTTCCATCTTCGGAGAGCACTGCTTTAGTCTTTCCAGAATTTGCATCAGATCCAGCACCTGGCTCTGTTAGGCAGTAGGCCCCAAACCATTCTCCATTTGCCAGTTTTGGAATATAGGTTTGTTTCTGTTGCTCTGTTCCATAGAGCACTATGGGGAGTGTACCGATCCCAGTGTGGGCGCCAAAAGCTGTAGAGAAAGATCCTGTTGCACCAGACATGTAGTCGCAAACCAACATGGTTGAAACAAAACCCATTCCCAATCCACCGTACTCCTCAGGAACAGCTACTCCCAAGAAACCTAATTTCCCAGCTTTTTCCATGCAAGTTTTGGTCAACTCATAATCTTTTTTCTCAAATCGATCTTTGTGAGGCCATACTTCTCGATCAATAAATTCTTTGACGCTGTCTCTCATCATAATCTGCTCCTCTGAAAAATCTTCAGGAGTAAATATTTCGTCTGGGCCTGATGCTTTGATGATGAATTCCCCACCTTTTAAAGGTACTTGCTCTTTAACTTCCATAATTCCTTGGGATATTATTTAATATAAAATGTTCGAATTGTTTACTTTCTCTTTCAATGCAATCAGCGACCTCTATAAAGTGTTTGATTTGAATATTGGTCAAATTTTTTTCTATGACATTATTAAAATTTAATACTACTGATCTGGAGTCATCTCTTTTTTCCTTTCCGAAAGAGGTCAGGAAGATGAGCACCCCACGACCATCTTTGGGATTGGGGACTCGTTTGATCAACTTCTTTTCTTCCATACTGTTTAAAAGGCGAGATAGGCTGGTGGATTCCATTCCTAATTTAGGGCCCAACGAAGTGGAGGGAGTTCCCTCAGGTTCTATGTTCAGTAGTGCAAATCCAGTCGCCATAGTTGAATCAAATTTCGAAGCCTCTCTATTGTACATTTTGCTTACCGCATTCCATGTTGACCTTAAAACGTCATCTAATGTTTTTTTTCTCATAAACTATTTTAATAAAACAAATATATAAAAATATTATGCATGCATAGTAAAAACCCAAAAAAATTTTAACGGTAGATTTCCTGAATCAATTTTTCATATTTACGAAGTATCTCATTTCTTTTTACTTTCATGGTGGGGGTAAGGTGTCCTTCTACTACCGACCAGACATCTGGAGTTAATCGGACCTCTTTTACTTGTTCCCATTTTCCAAATTTGTGATCGTGAAGTCTGATCTCTGCAGTGATATGCTCAATGAGTTTTTCGTTTTTTGATAATGCATCGTAGTTGTCATCGAAAAATATTCCCTGTTCATAGAGCCAATTTTTAGATTCCTCATAATGGGGTTGAACTATCGCAGCGACCATTTTTTTTCCTTCGCCGACTACCACAATCTGTTCGATAAACAGTGATTGCTTTAATTCGCTTTCGATCACCTGAGGAGCGATGTATTTTCCTCCTGAAGTTTTGAACATTTGCTTTTTTCGATCTGTGATTTTAAGAAAGCCATCCCCATCAATTATACCAATATCACCCGTTTTAAAAAAATCTCCTTCCATTACCTTTTCTGTCAATTCGGGCGCTTTGTAGTATCCTTTCATAACGTTGGGTCCTTTGCACCAAATTTCCCCACCTTGGGCAATTTTGACCTCAACCCTATCAATTATTTTTCCTACGGTTCCAATTTTCAACCCCTTATTTCTCATGTCATTGACGGAAATGGCTGGGGAAGTTTCCGTAAGCCCATAGGCTTCTGCTATGGTTATCCCTGCCGCGGTAAAAACCCTGGCCAGTCTGGGTTGTAGGGGTGCACTTCCAGAACATATTATCCTGAGGTTTCCTCCCAGTGCTGCTTTCCACTTGGATAGGATCAGTTTTTTAGCAATGGCCAGTTTAAAGGTATAGAATACTCCCAGTTGGTTATAGGGTTCAAACTGCATGGCGATTTTTACTGCCCAAAAAAACAATACTTTCTTTATTCCATTGAGTTCATTCCCTTTTGCGTAGATTTTGTCATAAACCTTTTCCAAAAGTCGCGGAACAGCCGTCATAAAATATGGTCGGACTTCTTTTAAGTTCTCACTGATGGTTTCCAAGGATTCTGCATAATAGACCCCAATATTATTGTAAAGGTACCCATAGATAAATGTTCTTTCAAAAATATGACACAGGGGAAGAAAGCTGAGCGCAGTTTGATTTTTTTCATCAAAGGGAAATTTTCTTGTAGCGGAAATAACATTAGAAACAATATTACTGTGACACAACATGACCCCTTTTGGCGTTCCAGTGGTTCCCGAGGTGTAGATGATCGTAGCAAGTGATTCGGGGTCAACCTTGGACATGATTTCACTGAGTTTTTTTTTATCTCGATGTGAATTCCCCAGTTCAAGGAGTTCTGTCCAGTTCTTGCAATGCTTTATTTTATCAAAGCAGTAAATCTCTTTCATACCCTGAGTTGTATCTCTGATGGAGTTGACTTTTTCAAAAAGGGCTTCATCTGAAACAAAACAGTAGGTGCTTTCCGAGTGGTTGAGTATATATTGATAGTCTTTTGCGCTGATGTTTGGATAGATCGGTACTGTAACAGCACCAACTTTGAGTATCGCCATGTCCATAATAGACCACTCAGATCTGTTGTTGGTGGATATTAAGGCAATTTTATCCTGGGGTTTCACCCCCATTTTGATCAGGGCGTAACTGATGGAGTTGACTGATTCTAAATACTCTAGTGTAGAAATTGCTTTCCATTTACCTCCTCTTTTGTCATTGAGACAATTGTCAATGGGGAAGTTTTCAGCCTGAAGATTTAAAATATCAAAAATCCGAGTTGGTTCCATATCAATCAATGGGCCTAAAATAAATAAAATTACTTTAAGAAGTTTGTTCTTTGGTGTTGACTATCCATTTTTTTGCATTTTCGAATGCTGTAATCCAGGGAGAAAAATGGTCGGTTCTGTTCTGGGGATAGTAGGCCCAGTTCCACGGAAATGTGGATCGTTCTAAATGAGGCATCATCACCAAATGCCTTCCTTTTTTACTGCACAACATGGCGGCATTGTAATCTGATCCATTGGGATTGGCAGGATACTGATCATGGTGGTATTTTGCAGGTATCTGATATTCGGATTCTTTCAAGGGTAAATTAAACTTACCTTCTCCGTGGGCTGCCCAAATCCCTAAGGTACTGCCTTCCATGCCTTGAAGCATTACAGAACTGGATTCCTCCAAGGTGACTGCGGTAAACTGACATTCAAATTTCCCTGAGTCGTTGTGACTCATTTTTGGAAGTATATCGTGTTCTGGAGTAATTAAGCCTAAGGCAATAAAAAGCTGGCATCCATTGCATACTCCCAAGGAAAGGGTGTCTTCTCTGGCAAAAAAATCATCTAAACTTTTCTTGGCTTTGGGGTTGTACAAAAATGCCCCAGCCCATCCTTTTGCAGAACCCAAGACGTCTGAATTTGAGAATCCACCCACGGCTGCGATAAACTGGTATTCTTCAAGTGTTTTTCTTCCTTCTATTAAATCGGTCATGTGAATGTCGTGTACCTCGAACCCCACACTGTGCATGGCATAGGCCATTTCCCGCTCAGAATTACTCCCTTTTTCTCTGATTATTGCGGCTTTAAATTTTGTTCCAGAAGAGCGGCTCAGTGAGCCATTAAAATTATTTGGGAATTTAAATGTAAGGGGGGTAGTTTTGTAATTACTAAACCGAATATTAGCACATTTATTTTGATGGGCGTCCAATGCTGCTGAGGTAGAAAACCAAACGTCACGAAAGTGAGAAACTTCGAGGTCCAATGAATCATTTTGATTTTTGAAGCTTAATTTTCCTGAACCATCCGTCATCCCAATGGTGTAACAAGTCACCCCTTCGGCAGCAAAATATGATTCAAGATCACTTTCACTCTGAAGTATAACCCCTAAATTTTCTCCAAATAACAAGGCCACGCTGTCTTTTTCACCAACTGCGGTCAGGTCAATTTGCATTCCCATGTGGTTGGAGGGAAAACACATTTCAAGTAAGCTGGTGATTAATCCTCCTGAGGATATATCATGACCAGCGATAATTTTACTTTCACCAATTAGACTTTGAATCAAATCGAAAGCTTTTTTAAAGACTTCTATATCTAAAATTCCAGGGGCTTCAGACCCAATTTTATTGAGGACTTGATTCAATGAAGAACCCCCTAAAACGTGTTTTTGAGAAGATAAGTTGATGTAATAGAGTTTCCCTTTATTGGCCACAGCGACAGGAGTGACTGTTTTTCTTATGTCTTTGCACTGACCAACAGCCGTTATGATCACTGTGCCAGGGGCCAATACGTCTCCATCTTTATACTTTTGTTTCATCGAGAGAGAGTCTTTTCCTGTAGGGATATTGATTCCAAGTTCGACAGCAAAATCCGAGCAGGCCTTTACCGCTTCATAGAGGCGGTCGTTCTCGCCTAGATTGTTACAAGGCCACATCCAATTGGCAGAAAGACTGACTGATTTGATTCCCGATTCCAACGGCGTCCATACGATATTGGTAAGGGACTCGGCTATGGCATTCATACTCCCTTTTGCAGGATCAATTAGCCCGATAACAGGGGCGTGACCAATGGCGGTTGCCACGCCTAATCTACCGCGGTAATCCAAAGCCATCACCCCACAATTACTGAGGGGGAGCTGTAATTCTCCCACGGTTTGCTGCTGGGCAACACGTCCTGTTACACATCGGTCGACTTTGTTGGTGAGCCAGTCCTTGCAACCCACTGCCTCTAACTTCAAAATATCACTTAAATAGTCTTCAAAATTGTCAAATTGGTAGACAGGATCATCAAATTTTACAATTTGTTTTTGATCTATTAGGGTTGTCATTGGGGCATCTCCAAATAAGGACTCTAAAGCCAAATCAATGGGTTTTTCTCCCTTATGCTCGTCAACAAAAGAAAAATGATGATCTCCTGTTACTTTCCCAACAATGTAAAAAGGCGCTCTTTCTCTATCGGCAATTTTTTTGAGCAGCTCCGCATCTTGTTTAGCGATGATGAGTCCCATGCGCTCCTGGGATTCATTGCCGATAATTTCTTTAGCAGAGAGAGTGGGATCGCCCAGCGGTAGCTTGTCGATTTGAACTTCCCCTCCAGTGTCTTCGACCAATTCTGACAAACAATTCAAATGTCCACCTGCACCGTGGTCGTGAATAGAAATAATGGGGTTTTTAGTACTTTCCACCATGGCCCTGATGGCATTAGCAACCCTTTTTTGCATTTCAGGATTGGAGCGTTGTACTGCATTCAGTTCAATTTCATTCCTAAAATCACCGGTATTGGCCGAAGAAACAGCAGCGCCACCCATACCAATTCTGTAATTGTCACCACCTAAAATAACGATGATGTCTCCCTTTGAAGGTTTTTGTTTTTGTGCCTGATCCAAAGATCCATATCCAATACCACCCGCGAGCATTATCACCTTATCGTAACCCAAGCGGTGATTTTTTTCTTGATGTTCAAAGGTCAATACAGATCCTGAAATGAGTGGTTGTCCAAATTTATTACCAAAATCGGAGGCACCATTGGATGCTTTAATCAGTAAATCCAGCGGGGTTTGGTACAGCCATTTTCGTTCTAGAAATCCTGCTTCCCATTTACGTTCCTTGTGTACCCTTGAGTAGGGGGTCATATAGACCGCAGACCCTGCCAAAGGAAGCGAACCTTGCCCCCCTGCTAGTCGGTCGCGAATTTCACCTCCCGAGCCCGTCGCAGCTCCATTAAAAGGTTCTACAGTGGTTGGAAAATTATGGGTTTCTGCTTTGAGTGAAATGATGCTTTTGACCACATTGGTTTCATATGGGCTTGGAAAAGAACCGTCGCTGGGAGCAAATTGTTCTATCTCTGGGCCAGTGACGAAAGCTACATTGTCCTTGTAGGCAGAAACAATACCATTGGGGTGAATTTTGGAGGTTTTCTTAATCAATTGAAATAAGCTTTCTTTCTTTTCATCACCATCGATAATAAAACGCCCGTTAAATATCTTGTGCCGGCAATGTTCAGAATTCACTTGTGAGAAACCGAATACTTCAGAATCAGTCAGCGGTCGACCGAGTTTTGATGACAATTGTTCTAAATAGGCCACCTCCTCATCACTGAGGGCAAGTCCTTCTTCTCTGTTATAAGCGGCAATATTGTTGATATCGGTAATAGGTACAGGCGATGCTTTTATGTCAAAAATTTTACGATCCAGCTGGTCGTACTTTTGATAAAGCATGGAGTCAAAAGATTCTTCAGGTTTTTTTGCAACAAATCGCTCTATTCTTTCAATCCCATCAATTTCCATGTTTTGACATATTTCAACAGCATTGGTGCTCCAGGGCGTAATCATAGTAGCGCGAGGACCCAGAAATGATCCTTCAATTGTTAGTTGTTCTAACAGGGGTTGGTTGCTGAAAAGCCAAACCAATTTTTGTTGCGTAGGAAGGTCAATTTTTTTTGAAGTTTGAACAGCATGTAGGAGCTGCGAGGGATTTCCAAAAAAGTAAATCATCAATGGATTTTTATAATTCAAAAATAATTTTTTCCTCTAATTTAATCCCTATCAAATACGGTCAGGAATTAATTACTTTTCAGCATTTTATTCACATTACACGGGTCAGACGTGCACAATAGAATCCATCGAATCCTGTTTGATGTGAATAATAAGTGTGCTCATTGTCCATTGCGAAAAATTTCCCCAGCTTGCTTTCTAAAAAATGGGCGAGCTGATGTTGATTTTCAGCTGGTAAAATTGAGCAAGTGGCATAGACCAAGTTGCCCCCTTTTTTGACCATGGGGGCATAGGTTTTTAAGATGTTATTTTGAAGGGCGATCAGCTCATCTAATTTTTCGGGGGTGATGTTCCATTTGGTGTCGGGGTTTCTTTTTAAAACGCCCATTCCAGAGCAAGGGGCGTCTATCAAAACACCTTGAGCAGCATGGATTAAGGCATCTAATTTTTCAGTTTTGTCAGCAGGAATGACCTCAACCGATTTTATGTTGTTTTTTTTGCACCTTTTTATCAACTCTTGAAGCTTTAAAGGCGCAATATCAACAGCAATTATCTTAGCAGCATCCCCTGTCTTTGTGGCGAGATGCAAACTTTTACCTCCAGCCCCTGCACAAGCATCTATATACAGCTGATTGGCCTCAGGATTCAGCCATGGAATAATTTTCTGGGAATTAGCATCTTGCACTTCAAAATAACCATTGCGGTATTCTGCGAGCTGATGTAAAGGCTGTTTTTTTTGGATGATTAAGGCGTCAGGGTAGTCTGGAATCCTATGACTGACGATTCTATATTTTTTTTCTAAAATACTTTTTAATTTCGGAATAGTTAACTTTAGGGTGTTTACTCTAATAACCAGTTCCGCAGGTGTATTGAGCGAGGCCATCTCCTTTTCCCAAAGGGCTTCGCCCATTGATTGTACTCCCATTTCATCCATCCATTTTGGTATGGAATATCTGTATCGTCTTTGTTGAGATAAAACTGCAGCTTTGGCAAGTAGGGATGGTGGATTCATGTTTTCAAATTCCTCCCAGTCGGGTAGTTGGTTTTCGTTTAGTACCATCCAACAGCCCAATAGTGGCCAATGGTTGTTTTCTGTAGTTGACGTTAAAGCCTCAAAAAAAAGCTTTTGTCGTATGATGTCGTAAAATATTTTACCAATGGTGCGCCGGTCTTTTCCTCCCCAACTTCTGTTACTTCTCAATAGCTTTTTTAGCACCTCCGAAGCGGATCTTTTTTTTATCAGGACATTTTCTAATCCCAATAATATGCCCAAAGCAACATTTCGGTGCAATCTCATGTCGGGTATAAGTCTTTTGGTGATCCTAAAGTTATTTGCTATGCCTTTCTTTTTTCATTTTGTACACCATTTCTCGATTAAAATGGTACTCAGCATGATGCATTTTCAATATTTTCTGGGCATCAAATTTATTGAGTAACAGTTTGTCCCTTTCCTGCTTTAGCTTTAAAGCATAGTGTTCCAGATTGTTTATTTTTTCAATGATCTCAAAAGCCTCGGAATTGGGTACACTATCCAATGATTTTTTGTAGTTGCGCCTGATTTTTTTTATTTCGGTTCTGCATTCCAAGTAGATCTTCTTTTCGTATTCATCATATACGTTCCAAAAAACACTTTCCTCTTCTTCAGTTAATCCAATCTTTTCAGTGATATAACTCATTTTAAGTGCCTTGAGTCTTTCAAAGCTCATTTTTGAGTTTTGTCCAAAAATATTACTAACACTGAGTACCAAAATAATTATCCATATTCTATTCATCGTCAAACAAGTTTAAATTGGTCGGTAACTCACCATAAAGTCTTAATTCAATTGCATCGTCAATACTCATAGATTCGTAGCTGCTTGAAAAATTACTATTTTCAAATGAATAATCTGAGTGATCAGCGATCTCATAGGTGGTATTAAACATAAGGTAATCTTCAATATAAAATTCGGCAAATTCATTTTGATTTAACATGGATTGCTCATTGTAATAAAACAGAAACATAAGAACTATTATTGAGGCAATTTTCCAAAGAGGTGACACAAGTGTTGCTGTACGGTGATTGGGATATTTTACTTTGTTTAATATATCCTTTTCAACACGCTGGAAGTATCCATTTGGAATATTAAATCCATTTTTTTCCGACGTATTTTTTATTTTCTGAATCAATCTTGAATCAAAATCTTCAAAATAGCCTTTAGGGACTTTAAAAGGTGATTTGTTTGTAAATCTACTCATTGATTATATTTTTGATTTTGGTCATTGCATGGTGATAGGACGCTTTAAGTCCTCCCACCGAGGTTCCTAATATTTCAGACATTTCCTCATACTTCATTTCCTCGTAGTGCCTCATGTTAAAAACAATACGTTGTTTTTCGGGGAGTGAGCCTATTGCTTTTTGCAATTTTATCAGCATCGCATTGCTGTCAAAATACACATCCGACTCAAGGAGATCGGTTTTTTTCTCAATCCACTCCTCGTTGGATATTCCCAACTGCTTGGATTTTTTATCCAACAGGTTGAGTGCCTCATTAGTTGCTATTTTGTACATCCAAGTGTAAATACTACTATTCCCTTTAAATTTCCTAATATTTTCGTACACTTTAACAAAGGTGTTTTGCAATGCATCATCTGCATCATTGTGATCAATTAGAATTTTTCGGATATGCCAATACAGTCGTTCTTTATAGTCAACCACCAATTTTTTGAAGGCAACCTCCTGCGTCTCTGGTGAGGTTAAAGCTTTTAAAAATTGATTTTGTGATTCCAAAATTTTATTCTTTGACGTCTTTTTTTATGAAAAGTTTAATCGAATTTATAAAGTTTGTAGTTCAACAAGTTTTTTGTAAGCCGATTTTTTCGCGATCAACTCCTTATGGGTTCCCGTTTCGATAATTTTACCGTTGTTCATCACCACTATTTTGTCTGCTTTTTGAATGGTGGAAAGCCGATGGGCGATCACCAAGGAAGTTCTGTTTTTCATTAAATTTTCTAGAGCTTTTTGCACTAATTTTTCTGAGGCTGTATCAAGTGCCGAGGTTGCTTCATCTAAAATTAACACATCTGGATCTTTGAGAACAGCGCGGGCTATGGACAGTCGCTGTTTTTGTCCACCCGATAATTTATTACCCCCTTCTCCAATCAGCGTATCGTAACCCTGTTTGAACTTGTCTATGAATTCGGCGGCATTAGCAATCTCGGCGGCCTTCTGAATTTCAGCGAACTGAGCTGCTGGATTCCCCAAAGCGATACTGTTTTTTATACTTTCGTTAAATAAAATAGGGTCTTGGGTGACCATGCCTGTAATCTTATAGAGTGATCTCTTTTTAATCTCGTGTATGGGAATTCCATCTACCGTTATATGTCCTGAATTAATGTCATAAAAACGGTTGAGGAGATTTGCCACTGTGGTTTTCCCACCTCCTGAAGCACCCACCAGCGCCACTGTTTCACCTTTTTTAATCTTTAGAGAAAAGTTGTCCAGCACTTGTTGATTTTCATAGGAGAAAGAAATTTTATCAAAAATAATTTCCTTTTTCAAACCGCTGATCTCAAGGGCATTGGGGCTGTCTTGCATTTCATCTTTGGCCTCCAAGATTTCGAGGACCCGCAGCGCAGCAGCATCTCCTTTTTTGATATTGTAATAGGCCTTGCTGATCCCCTTGGCTGGCGTAAGGATATTGTAGGCCAGACCCAAATAGGAAAGAAAAATAGCGCCGTTCAGTGTTTGATCGATCAAAACCATTTTCCCTCCGTACCACAGTAAAATACTGATGACGAAGATTCCTAAAAACTCACTGACGGGGGAAGCTAAGTTTTGACGGTTGAGTAGTTTATTGGAAAAATTAAAAAATCGATCGGTTGACTGGTTGAATTTTTTAATAAAAGTATTTTGACCGTTAAATGCCTTAATGATTTTGATCCCCCCAAGGGTCTCCTCTAAGAGCGATAAAAATTCTCCTTGTTCTTTTTGAACACGATCCGATTTGCGGTTCAATGATTTTCCAATTTGGGAGATTACTACTCCTGAAATCGGGATGAATATCAATACAAAAAGGGTAAGTTCCACGCTAAAACTAAACATCACCACAAGTGAAAAAATGATGGTCAGTGGATCTCGGACTATCAATTCTAATATTGCGAGAAAGGAATGCTGAAGCTCCAATACATCCGAAGAAATTCGGGCCATAAGATCTCCTTTTTTCTTTTCAGAAAAAAAATGCACTGGAAGCGTAATGGTTTTTTTATACAATTCATTTCTCAAATCTCTCAATACACCGTTTCTGAGATAGGTGATGAAAAACATGGCCAAGTAATTGAAAATATTTTTTAGAAAAAAAAGGCTGATTATGATTCCAATTACAAAAAACAAGGCCATTCCGCTGTCCTGTTCTAGGTAGTATGTGACTTTATAGTTGAAATAACCCTCTAAATAATTTTTGATTTCACCTAAACCATTATAGGTGGGGGGAACAGTTGTTTTTACAGTACTTCCGAAGAGTATTTGCATCATGGGAATCATGGCCACATATGCTAAGGCACTGAAAATTGCATAGAGAAAATTAAATAATACATTCAATAAGGCGAACCTTTTGTAGGGCAATCCAAACCGAAGTATCTTAAAGAAGTAATTCATCCTAGAGTCCCATTCCTTCGATGATGTTTGCTATTTTACGGTCCAATTGTTCTGATACAGTGTTCCATTTTTCTCCCGTTCCCATAGTGGAATTAACACTGAAGTAAAATTTAATTTTAGGTTCTGTACCGCTGGGTCTAATGGCGATCCTGGAGTCATCTTCTAAGGTAAATATCAAGACATCAGCCACGGAGAGGTCAATTTTTTCAAATCGGTTTTCTAAGTGAAAAGATCGTTTACTGGACAAGTAATCCTCTGACTGGACAACGGAAATCCCTGCTATTTCTTTTGGTGGATCATTTCGGTATTGCGTCATCATGGCCTTGATTATGTGGGCGCCCTCTATTCCTTTTTGAGTAAACGAAATAAGTTTTTCTTTATAAAAGCCAAATTTTATAAAGCACTCCTCTAATAACTCATAAAAACTTTTACCATTTGCTTTTGCGTAGGTTCCAATCTCGCATGCTAAAAGCGTGGCCGTTACTGCATCTTTGTCTCGGACAGCGTCTCCCACCAAATACCCAAAACTCTCTTCTCCGCCTCCAATAAATTCAAGATCGGGAAAATCTTTAATCAGCTTTCCTATCCATTTAAAACCCGTGAGGGTCTCTTTGAATTGTACCCCATAGGCTTGCGCCATTTTTTTCATCATGGGAGTGGAAACAATGGTAGAAGCAATGAATTGTTTTCCATTAAGTTCATTTTTCTTTTTTCGCTGCTCGAGAAGGAAATAGGTCATCACCACCATGGTTTGGTTTCCATTGAGAAGACAAAAGTTGTTATGGTGGTCTCTTACGGCAACTCCAAGTCGATCGCTGTCTGGATCAGTGCCGATTACGATATCTGCTCCGATCAAATTTGCCTTTTTTAAAGCCATTTCCAAGGCTTCGGGTTCTTCTGGGTTTGGAGATTTGACCGTACTGAAGTTTCCGTCGGGTTTGGATTGTTCCTCAACCAAATGAACTTCTTTGTATCCTGCTATTTTGAGAACCTGCGGGACCGCAGTAATGGACGTTCCGTGCAGCGCAGTAAAGATAATTTTAAATTGATCTCTTGCATCTATATCGAACCGCCCTAATTTGACTGAAACATTGAAAAATGCTTCATCAACATCGCTGTCTATCCATTGGATCAAATTGTTTGCAGGCTGAAATTTGATATTAGAAAATTGTGTCTTGTTGATTTGATCGATGATGGCTTTGTCTTGAGGCGGTACAATTTGTCCGCCGTCTTTCCAATAAACTTTATAGCCATTGTATTCAGGGGGGTTGTGCGAGGCGGTCAACATTATTCCACAATGTGCATCGAGGAATTTTACCCCGAATGAAAGCTCGGGGGTGGTGCGTAAATCAGAAAAAATAAAAACCTTGATTCCATTAGCAGAGAAAATCTCGGCTACTTTTATGGCTAGGCTTTTGCTGTTGTGTCTGCAATCATATGCAATGACCACTTTGATCTGTTCTGAAGTAAAAATACTTTTTAAATAATCGGACAGCCCTTGGGTGCTTTTTCCCAAGGTATAGGGATTGATCCTGTTAGTACCCACGCCCATAATCCCGCGCATACCCCCGGTACCAAATTCTAAGTCTTTGTAAAAGGCGTCCTCCAATTGGGTGGGGTTTTCTTTTAGTAAATCCAGCTCAGAAATTGTTTTTTTATCAAAAGGAGGGTGTGACCACTCCTCAATTTTATCACTAAGGGTTTTGCTCATGTGTCGTTTCAGTAATGTTATATCTTTTGATTTCCCTTTTGTACCGGATTATAATTTCCCCTAAAAATCCTGCTATAAAAAGCTGTGTGCCGAGAATCATGGTGGTCAGGGCAATGTAAAACTCAGGCCTTTGTGTAATCAGACGCCCCTCTGGATTAAAATAAATTTTATCCAAGCCCAAATAGAGAGTAAATCCAAATCCAAGGGTGAGCATCAAAGTTCCCCAAAACCCGAAGAAATGCATGGGCCGTTTCCCAAATCCATTGATGAACCAAAGGGTGACCAGATCAAGAAATCCTTTGAGGAATCTATCTGCACCAAATTTTGTCCTGCCGAATTGTCTAGCCTGATGTTGTACTATTTTTTCGTCTATACGGTCAAATCCAGCATGGGTGGCAATTACAGGGATGTAGCGGTGCATTTCACCATATACTTCAATGTTCTTGATCACCAGTTGTTGATATACTTTTAATCCACAATTAAAATCGTGGATCTGAATGCCCGATACTTTTCTCGCAGCCCAATTAAATAGTTTGGAAGGTAAATTTTTAAAAAGAATTGAATCAAATCTTTTCTTTTTCCAGCCCGAAACAAGGTGAAGATTTTGGTCAATCAGGAGATCAATCATGGGTAAAATCTCTTCCGGGGAGTCCTGGAGATCGGCATCCATCGTAACCACATACTCACCCTTGGCTTTTTTAAAACCTGCGTGTAAGGCCTGCGACTTTCCGAAGTTTTTCGAAAACTTTATCCCATGAGTGTGGGTGGTCGAAAGCGCCAATTGGGAAATCACTTCCCATGAATCGTCTGAACTACCGTCGTCAATAAAGATTATTTCATAATCTCTTTTACCTTTTTTAAGGGACTTGTGAATCCATTTGTGAAGGGGTACTAACGATTCACTTTCATTTAGAAGAGGAATAACGATAGAAATATCCATAGGGGTTGTTTCAACAGCAAAAATAGGAAATTTGTGCTATTCTACAGGAGATTTCTTGAGGAGTAGTCCACCAATCAATGAAATTATAAATCCAAAGAAAAGATTAAAGATGATCATAAAACTGGATATCATAAAAGGGCCAGCAAACTTTTTTTGCATTTCGATCATCTGATTCACGTTTTCCTCAGAGATCTCAGGTTGTTCTTGTAAAATGGTTTGCCTGCTAATTTTAAGGGTGTCCTCAATAAAAGCTGGATCTATAAATTTGATAAAAATGACAAGATAAACGGCGAGAACAATAGACGAAACCAGACTAATCGCAAGGCCAGTTTTCAGCGCATCACTTAATTTTAAACTTCCCTGGTTTTTGTTTCTGTAGTCGACAATACCCCATATAATTAGTGAGATAAAAATAACATATCCAATTATATTTGAAGTTGTGTTTTTTTGGATATGCATATCCAATGAAAACAACATTAAACCGTAAATGATATTTATGGCTCCTAATAGGAGTCCAAAAATTAATGCAGTTTTAGCGGTGGTGTTTTTTTGTTTTTCCATAGTAAGATTTGTTGAAGTTTAAATACAGCACTATTTAAAATAAACAGCAGTTGTGTTTTTACATAAAAAGATTAAATTTGCAACATTAAAGATAGAAATGTTATGAAAACTGATATCCATCCAGAGAATTATAGGCTTGTCGCTTTTAAGGACATGTCCAATGAAGATATCTTTATTACTAAGTCAACTGCCGAAACCAAGGAGACCATTGAGCACGATGGTGTTGATTATCCGTTGGTGAAATTAGAAATCTCCCGAACGTCTCACCCCTTTTATACTGGTAAATCGAAATTGGTAGATACTGCTGGGCGAATTGACAAATTTAAAAATAAATATTCCAAGTTTAAAAAATAAAATTTTTAAAAGAAACCATTAAAACCGCTATGTTGTTAGTGGTTTTTTTGTTTCCTTACTTTTTTAAGCTTTAGATCATTTAAAGGGTTGATGGACAAACCCGATATCTCTTTTTGAGTAAAACGAACGACTTCATCATAATAAAGTGGAATTAGCGGGTGGGTACTCATCGCAATAGAATCCATTTGTTGATAGCGGTGGTATCTTTCCTCTGCAGCATTCAGTCGATAACTTTTTTCAAAGTACTGATCGTAAACAGGATTGTTGTAGTGGGTGTAGTTTGGACCTGAGGGGCTGAAATTTTTTGAATAAAAAAGCGAAAGATAGTTTTCCGCATCGGGGTAGTCGGCGATCCAACTGGATCGAAACATTTCCAGCTTTCCATTTGATCGCGCTTGTTTCAATGTTGCTGGCGGCAGTACTTCTACATTTATAAATATTCCGATTTTCTGTAATTCCCGTTGAAGGTATTCACATAAATCAACATAATTGGCATCTGTAGCTAAATTAATTTCAGGTTTTATACCGGTTTGTTTTTTAAATTGTTCCACTAATTTTAAAGCTTTTTGGGGTTGGTATTGGATGCGTTTTTTTTGTGGATGACCAGGCAATCCTCTCGGGATGAATCCCTTTTCTCCAATAAAGCCGATGTTATTTCTCAAATACATCATCATTTTTTTTCGGTCAAATCCGATATTAATGGCTTCACGTATCAATTTAGATTGAATGACGGGGGAGGGGTTGTCTAGATAAAAACCTAAGTATTCCGTATTTAGGTAAGGCCCTTTTTGAAGGTTTATTTTTTGGGAATATTTTTCGTGAAGCGTTCCTTTATTGGTGAGTAATTCGTCCTTGTAGGCATTGTCGATGGCATTTAAAAAATCTATTTTTTTCTGTAAAAAAAGCATGAATTCACTCTGTTTGTCGGGTACAAATGTAATCGCAACCGCTTCCAAGTAGGGTAGCTTATTTCCCAGAGTATCTCTTTCGTGATATTGCTGGTTTTTTCTAAAGATCAGTTTGACATCCTCTTCCCAGTTTTTAAATTTAAATGGCCCAGTTCCAATGGGGTTTTTCCTGAAATCCGCTCCGATTTTTGCAAGAACTTCTTCAGGGACAACAGAGCAATAACTCATGCTGAGCAAGCCCAAAAATGCTGGAAAAGGCTTTTTTAATTGAAAGGACAAATGGTGATTATCTACCGCAGTAATATTTTTTACATTTTGCATCACCCACCCTCCTGGCGATGCTGTCTGCGGATCAGAAATCCGATTTAGGCTGAATACAAAATCAGCAGCGACCACCTCCCGAGTTTTCTCAATTCCAAAAGCGGGATGTTGGTGAAAGTAGATACCTTTTTTTAAGAAAAAATCATATTTCAAGCCGTCGGCAGATTGAGTCCAATGCGAGGCAATATCTGGGACGACTGTCAAGCTGTCGTCCAATTGAACCAAGCCGTTGAATAACTGTGAGCTGGCCCATATATTGGACAAGTTCATTGAAAAAGCTGGATCTAAAGATGTGATATTTTCATGTGCGTTGTAACGGAATACCAAGTAGGATTGTTCTTCGGAATTTCTGTTTGAACAGGAAATTACACCAATTAGCAGCGCGATACTTCCTAAAATTTTTACTAGACTATAGATCCTATGAACAAGCACGTTTAAAGATTGTATATTTACAGCAAAATACAATATTTTAATACAACTGGACCATGGAGCGCGTTTTGCAGCGGAGACCTAAATCTACAAAAGCAAGGGTGGCTTTTTATACCCTGGGTTGTAAATTAAATTTTTCTGAAACAGCCACCATATCTCGGGATTTTAAAACTGATCGGTTTGAGCAGGTAGCCTTTGATTCACCAGCAGAGGTTTATGTAATTAACACCTGTTCTGTTACCGAAAATGCCGACAGGAAATTCAAGGGATTGGTCAAGACAGCCTTGCGTCAAAATCCTGATGCGTTTATTGCGGCCATTGGGTGCTATGCCCAATTGCAACCACAAGAATTGGCAGAAGTATCGGGGGTTGATTTGGTATTGGGGGCCACTGAAAAGTTTAAGTTGATTGATTACTTGGGAGATTTGACGAAAAAATCTTCGGGAGCGGTTCATTCATGTGAGATTGGAGCTGCAAACTATTATGAGCCCTCTTTTTCCCTCGATGATAGAACCCGAGCTTTTTTAAAAGTGCAAGATGGCTGTGATTACAAGTGTACCTATTGTACCATTCCCAGAGCAAGAGGTATATCCAGAAGTGATTCTTTGGAAAATATAATCAAACAAGCTCTGCTTATCACTGAAAAGGGAATCAAAGAGATTGTGTTAACCGGTGTTAATATCGGTGATTATGGGAAAGGAGAGTTTGGTAACAAAAAACACGAACACACATTTTTAGACTTAATTACTACACTAGATCAGATAGAGGCATTAAAACGAATCAGAATATCCTCCATTGAGCCTAATTTATTATCAGATAAAGTGATAGATTTTGTTGCCAACAGTAGGGCATTTGTACCCCATTTTCACATACCTTTACAAAGTGGCAGTGATCAAATATTAAGGAAAATGAAGCGGAGATATTTGAGTGGTTTATACCGAGATCGTGTAGCTCAAATCAAAAGCTTGATGCCAAATGCCTGCATAGGAGGTGATGTTATTGTCGGTTTTCCGGGGGAGACAGATGAAGCATTTTTGGAAACTTATAATTTTATAGTAGGATTGGATATTTCATATCTGCATGTTTTTTCTTATTCTGAACGGCCCAATACCGAAGCAATAGCCATGGGAGATTCGTTATCATTAGCGGTGAGAAAGAAGAGAAGTAAAATGTTAAGAGGACTTTCAGCAAAAAAAAGACGCTCGTTTTATGAGACTCAGTTGGGTGAAAAAGTAAATGTGCTTTTTGAACACGAAAACAAAAAAGGTTACATAACTGGTTTTAGTGAAAATTACATCAAAGTTAGAGCTCCCTGGGATCCCTATCTGGTGAATCGAATAGAAAACTTAACACTTCAAGAAATCGATCCTGAAGGATATGTAAGAACTGAAAATAAAATTAAAGCTTGATGCCCACGGGTAGCAGAGATTTGTAACACTTATTACGCCTTACAAACCCAGCAATTTTTGGTGAGGTGGGTACTACTCTTAAATTTTTTTCTGAAATAAACTCTAAAACACTTTTGATAAAACTCTCTTCAAATTCAATATCGCATACATCTCCTGGAATTACGAGTTTGGTTAGGAAGATTTTTCTCTCTTGTTCCGCATATTCAATTCTTGCCAATGAACCATTAAAATTGGCTTCGAATTGTCTTAGAAATTCATTGTTTTGTAATTCAAAGTTGTTCATCAAGATAATTACTAATTTGGTTTAATTAATAAGTAAAAATTAAAATTAGGTCAGTTTTTGTAAAGAGGGGTCAGCGAAATTAACTATTTTTTGAATAATTGGCAATGATAAATAAGGAAAAATAATGAAAGAATCAATTTATCTTATGCCTGGTATGGCAGCCAGCCCAAAAATATTTGAGTTTCTTTCATTTCCAGATCATTATTATGTTAACTACCTTTCTTGGATTCCTCCAGTCAACGATGAGTCTTGGCGTGACTATGCCCTTCGAATGTCAGCCAGGGTAAGGCACAAAAAGCCAATTTTGATTGGAGTATCATTGGGAGGGATATTGGTTCAGGAGATGAAAAATCATCTGGATTGTAAAAAAGTAATCATTGTCTCCAGTATCAAATCCAACAAGGAGTTGCCCATTCACATGAAAATTGCAAAGCGCACAAAAGCGCACCGTTTGTTACCCACCCAATGGGTTCAAAATTTAGAAATGCTAACCTCTTTTGCGTTTGGAGAAAATATTCAGCGCCGGTTGGCGCGTTATAAGAAATACTTATCGGAAGGCGATCCGGAATATCTCAATTGGGCAATAGATCGCCTGGTGAATTGGGAAAGAAGCGAAATAGATCCGAACGTGATTCACATCCATGGTTCTCAAGATGCTGTTTTTCCCATTAAAAACATAATTAAACCAATTATAACCGTAGCAGGAGATCATGGGATTATTATCACAAAAAGTGAATGGTTTAATGATAAGCTCCCTAAAATATTAAATGAAAGTTTGGTGGATTTAAATTTTTTAAAATAAATTCATATCATGAAAAATCATGAATTTTATTATGAGTGGTTGGGTATTTTGATCTTTTTTATCATATTATTCAGTGGGTTTATTGTAAACTACCAATCTGAATATGCACTCAAAACGCAAGGAAAAGAACCCGCTTATAAAGTGTATGCACTTGAATTACCGGATACTTTAAATTTTGCTACAGAAAAAGTACCCCTTACCTCACCTGATCTCAGAGAACGCTTAGACAGGGAATTATTGGTTAATACCTATTGGCAGTCCAACATGATGTTAATGCTTAAACGCGCCAATAAATACTTCCCTACTATAGAAAAAATTTTAGCAGAGGAGGGGGTCCCCTCAGACCTTAAGTATATTTCGGTAATAGAGAGTGGCTTGGTCAATGCAATTTCTCCCTCAGGTGCAAAGGGTTTTTGGCAAATAATGAGGGCTACAGGCAGGGAATATGGTTTGGAGGTCAATGGCAATGTTGACGAACGCTACCATCTTGAGTTTTCTACTCGGGTTGCGGCAAAATATTTAAAAAAAGCAAAAGAAAAGTTTGGTTCATGGACCCTGGCTGTGGCTTCCTACAATATGGGAGTAACGGGAATTCAAAGAAACCTGAACACACAACAGGTCGATAGTTATTTTGATTTGAAATTAAATGTAGAAACCAGCCGTTATGTGTTTAGGGTTTTGGCAGTAAAAGAAATTATCGAAAATCCAATCAAGTATGGATATGTCTTTAATCAGAGCGACCTTTACGATCAGGTTCCCTTGCGGCTACACGGCCTGGACACAGCAATACCAAACTTGACTTCTTTCGCGAAGAGGATGGGGATTAACTATAAAATATTAACGATCCACAACCCGTGGTTGCTCCAAAATCACCTCAATAACAAGTCTAGAAAATACTACGAAATAGCCATTCCTGATGTAGGGCATTACTAGATGCGCTTCATTTGTTGCTGCATCATCTTAACTTGATCTGTCAACATTCCGTGTTTATCGAGTTTTTTGGCTTCATTCAAAAGCGCGGATGCCTCTCTTTTTCTCCTTTTTTGCATTAGAATTCCGGCTAGGCTCAATTTGGCCATGGCCAAGTCATGAGTCATAGAAAGGCCCAACTGGATTGCTTTTTTGAAATGCTTTTCCGCTACCGTGAGGTTGTTTTGTGATTGGATGATTCCATGTAAGTAATAATAATAGCCTTGTTGTTTTTTTACCAGTGAGCTTTCAGGATTTTTAATTTTATTGAGCCAACTTTCCGTGCCTTTAAAATCCTGTTTTCTCAATCTTAAAAAAGCTAAGAAAATGATCTCATTCTTAAAGAATATTAAAACCAACATCCCTGAAATGAGGGTTAAGAAAATACCATTTCCAATGTAATTTTCATAAAATTGATACCCTCCATAAGACAGAAATAAAATGGCTAAAATGATTTTAATGATTTTAGGAAACATAAAATTTATTTTGGGTTCGAAGTTAATAAGAATCCATTTAAAACCATTTGTTTAAGAAAAAAGATGTTGTATATTTACCCGGTTTTAAGTATATGAATCTAATATGAAAAGGACCTTTCAGCCCTCTAGAAGAAAAAGAAGAAATAAGCATGGCTTTCGCGAGAGAATGGCCTCCGCCAATGGTAGAAAAGTTTTGGCCAGCAGAAGGGCTAAAGGTAGAAAAAAGGTTTCTGTATCATCTGAGCCGCGTCACAAAAAATGATAATAAAAACCCAAAATATCAAGGTGTTATTCTATTCTGAATAACACCTTTTTTTTTATATTAAAATAATTTTTGAAATTATAATTTATGCCGAAAAGATCTGATATAAAGAGCATTTTAATCATCGGTTCAGGCCCTATCATTATTGGTCAAGCCTGTGAATTTGATTATTCAGGAACGCAAGCATTACGTTCCATAAGAGAGGATGGAATAAAAACCATCTTGATCAATTCCAACCCAGCAACAATCATGACGGATCCTTCAATGGCCGATCATGTTTACCTCAAACCGTTAACTACTAAATCGATTATCGATGTTTTGAAAAAACATCAGGTAGATGCGGTATTACCAACAATGGGAGGGCAAACTGCACTTAACCTCTGTATAGAAGCTGATGACAAAGGGATATGGGAAGATTTTAATGTTGAAATAATCGGAGTTGACATCGAAGCTATCAATATCACAGAAGACCGTGATAGATTCAAGAAACTACTTAAAACAATTGACATTCCTGTTGCTCCTGCGGAAACGGCCACTTCTTTTTTAAAGGGCAAGGAAATCGCTCAGAAGTTTGGATTTCCTTTGGTCATTCGACCTTCTTTTACCCTGGGAGGCTCTGGCGCCTCTTTTGTAAACCATGAGAATGTTTTTGAAGAATTGCTGACCCGCGGACTAGAGGCTTCTCCGATTCACGAGGTTCTCATAGATAAAGCTTTGGTGGGCTGGAAGGAATACGAATTAGAGTTGTTAAGAGACAAAAACGATAATGTTGTCATTATCTGTACCATTGAAAATATGGATCCTATGGGAATTCACACTGGAGATTCCATTACAGTGGCGCCAGCAATGACATTATCTGATACGGCTTTCCAGCGCATGCGCGATATGGCGATCAAAATGATGCGAAACATCGGTGATTTTGCAGGTGGCTGTAACGTTCAATTTGCAGTCAGTCCCGACGAAAAAGAAGATATTATTGCTATTGAAATTAATCCGAGGGTTTCTCGCTCTTCAGCATTGGCTTCAAAAGCTACCGGATATCCTATTGCCAAAGTGGCTGCAAAGCTTGCAATCGGGTATTCATTGGATGAATTGGAAAATCAAATTACACAATCCACTTCAGCCCTTTTTGAACCTTCACTGGATTATGTGATTGTCAAAATACCCCGATGGAACTTCGATAAATTTGAGGGATCCGACAGGAAATTAGGCCTTCAAATGAAGTCAGTAGGAGAGGTGATGGGAATTGGTAGATCTTTTCAGGAGGCATTACATAAAGCAACCCAATCTCTTGAGATCAAGAGAAATGGATTGGGAGCAGATGGTAAAGGAAACGAAGATTATGATACGGTAATAGAAAAATTGATCAACGCCAGTTGGGATAGGGTCTTTGTTATCTACGATGCCATTCAGATGGGAATCACGCTCAGCAGGATTCACGAAATAACCAAAATTGACATGTGGTTCCTTAAACAATACCAACAGTTGTATGAATTGGAAAAAGAGATTTCAAAATATAACATAGACAATCTAGAAAAAGTTTTGATGTTAGAGGCGAAGCAGAAAGGATTTGCTGACCGGCAGATTGCCCATATGCTGGGTTGTTTGGAAAGTGAGGTGTACAACAAACGGGAAGAAATGGGAATCAAAAGGGTTTATAAGCTGGTTGATACTTGTGCCGCAGAATTTTCTGCTTCAACCCCCTACTATTACTCTACCTTCGAGGAAGAAATGCAGAAAGAGGGGGGCACCCCCTACAGTGAAAACGAGAGCGAAGTCAGTGACCGTAAAAAAATCATTGTACTTGGGTCTGGTCCGAACAGAATCGGTCAAGGGATAGAGTTCGATTATTGCTGTGTTCATGGGGTGTTGGCTTCTTCAGAATGTGACTACGAAACCATAATGATAAACTGTAATCCAGAGACAGTTTCCACGGATTTTGATATTGCAGACAAGTTGTATTTTGAACCGGTTTTTTGGGAACACATTTACGATATAATCCAGCATGAAAAACCAGAGGGCGTAATTGTTCAGTTGGGTGGGCAGACGGCACTTAAACTTGCGGAAAAACTTGACCGATATGGTATTAAAATTATTGGAACCAGTTTTGAATCCCTAGATTTGGCTGAGGATCGGGGAAACTTTTCAACGCTTTTAAAAAATAACAATATCCCTTATCCAGAATTCGGTGTAGCGGAGACTGCAGATCAAGCCTTGGCGCTTGCAGATCATTTGGATTTTCCAATTCTGGTTAGGCCGTCCTATGTACTCGGGGGACAAGGAATGAAGATTGTAATCAACAAAGAGGAATTGGAAACCCATGTTGTCGACCTGCTCAGGAAAATACCCAATAACAAACTTTTATTGGATCATTATTTAGATGGCGCTATAGAGGCCGAGGCAGATGCAATATGTGATGGAGAAGAAGTTTATATCATCGGTATCATGGAACATATAGAACCATGTGGTATCCACTCTGGTGATTCTAATGCTACCCTACCAGTATTTAATTTAGGCGAATTTGTGTTACAACAAATCAAAGACCATACTCATAAAATTGCTTTAGCGTTAAAGACAAAAGGTTTGATCAACATACAATACGCGATTAAGAATGATAGAGTTTATGTGATAGAAGCCAATCCACGGGCTTCTAGAACCGTTCCCTTTATTGCTAAAGCATACAATGAACCCTACGTTAACTTCGCCACCAAAGTGATGCTGGGTCATAACAAGGTCAGCGACTTTAAGTTTAACCCAAAATTAGAGGGTTATGCCATAAAGCAACCTGTTTTTTCGTTCAATAAATTTCCTAATGTAAATAAACAACTGGGACCCGAAATGAAAAGCACTGGAGAAAGTATATTGTTTATCGACAATTTAAAGGATGATGAGTTTTATGATCTGCATGCGCGGAGGAAAATGTATTTGACCAAGTAAGAGATTTTTCATACCTTTAAATGTGTTATTAAAGTATGATTAACAAGCATGTATTTGTAGTCTCAGTCATTCTTTTTGCTATTATGACTAGGTTTTTGCCCCATCCTCCCAACTTTACACCCCTTGGGGCAATAGCACTTTTGTCCAGTAAAGGTTTAAGCGATCGTTGGATTGTTTTTGCTATTCCTCCGATAAGTCTGTTTATTTCAGATTTAATTATTGGATTGCATGCTACAATACCTTTCGTTTACGCCTCCTTTGTGTTAATAACCTTGTTGGGAATGAATATGAAAAAAATAAATCTAGTAACAATCTTACTTTCATCATTCATCTTTTTTATAGTAAGTAATTTTGGCGTTTGGTTGCTCTATTATTCCCAAACACTGGAGGGATTGATTCAGTGTTACGCTTTGGCTATACCTTTCTTTTTTAACACTGTTCTCGGAGATTTGATCTTTTCAGCTTTATTGATTTTCCCATTCTATTTCTTACAGAAAAGAGAGCTACTAAAGATTTAATTATTTCTTTATTCTCCCAGCTAAGGTATTTAGTCATTGACTGAAAAGAAGGTCATGTCCAACAAAGCATTCGTTTACCCCGACTAAGCACATAAAAAGAATACTGAACAACCAATGACTCAATATAAATCACTCTAAAACTCCTTTTCGCATCTGTGCCTTTGCGTTTTTTATCTTCATGATAAAGGGTACACTTTAATTATCATAAATTATATTTAGAATAAAATAAAATGACTTGGAAAGCATTATTTATTAATTTTAGAATGTGATTTGGTTTTGCCAAGCAAATGAAAAGGGAAATTGGTTAAATGCCAATGCTGAACCCGCAACTGTAAGCTCAGTCCAAACAGTGATGGTTTCCATAATTTCTTTACCACTAATATAATCGGGAAGGTTTTTGGAAATACGCGAGCCAGGATACCGGCCATTCATAGTGATTAAATACTTCGGGGATAAAGTATTCGATTGCTGTTAAGGATATTGTGTCCCGTAATTTTTTTTTATGAAAAGTGTTATGGCCCTTTTCTGGGCAACGCTCCCTTCGTATGTATTGTTTGGTCAAAACCAATCGGTTGACTCTACTTCGTCTACCATAAATTACTTAGAGGAGGTGGTTTTGATCGATTCAAGATTTCCTTTGAAAAGATCCCAATCGGGTAAGACTGTTGTTAAAATTGAACAAGAACAAATAGAGCAATTCTCGGGATTGGGTTTGGGTGTGTTGTTGTCTACCCATTTGGGTATCGATGTAATCGGTAAAAATTTGAATTCTGGTCACAATCCGAGTACCATTTCTATTCGAGGAGGGCGCAATCGCCAGGTATTGATTTTAATTGATGGGGTAAAGGTTTCCGACCCCTCTAGAATTGATAATGATTTTGATATAAATTCATTGAGCATGGAAATGATAGCCTCAATTGAAATTATAAAAGGAGCCGCCAGTAGCCTTTATGGGAGCTCTGCTGCAACAGGTGTGATCAATATTACCACAAAAAAACCAGCGCAAAAACCCACGCTCTCAGTTAGAAAAATATTTGCCACAGAACAAGTTTCCAACCAATCGGTTAACCGATTTAATGCGGGGAATCATTGGGTGCAATTCAGTGGTGATCTAAAAGACTTTGGCTATAATTTTGCCTATGCCGAGCGATTTAGCAATGATATGACCGCCATTGTAGGGGAAGAGACAGACCCTTTCAAAAAGGTTAATTTCATTGTTGGATTATCAGGTGAATTATTCTCAAAAATTGATTTGAGATTCAATTGGAATCGGGACAATATCGAAGCTGATTTTGATAACAATTTTCCCTATGAACAGTCAGATTTTTCTTACACAACCGAGGTGGAACGTTTTTCATTGAGATCAATTTATAATTACGAGGGAGGAAGTTTAAATCTCAATACGGGCTATCAAATAAACGAAAGGGATTTCCAATATTCCTACATTTTATCGTTTAAAAGTGATAATTTAAACTTTGACCTTTTCAACAAGTATATTTTCAATAATAATTTTTATACCATTTTAGGCCTACAATACAACAGAGGAACAATGGAAGCAGATCACAAACCAGAGGTATCTCAATATGACCTATACATGAATACAGTATACCTTGATCCCTCAGGATTGAATCTTAATTTTGGTGTCCGATACAACGATCACAGCACTTACGATGGCCATTGGATATACAGTATTAACCCCTCTATTTCATTTGATCTTAATCCTGTTACTCAAATGAAAATATTAAGCAGTTACAGCAAAGCCTTTATTCCTCCTGGCTTGTATCAATTATTTGACCCTTCGTATGGCAATGTCAACCTACAGCCTGAAAATAATTTAGGTTTTGAGTTGGGAACGGAGATCAGCACCAATCAATATACTTTCTCAGCGGTTTATTTCAATAGAGTAGAGGACCCTACACTTATCTTTGGATCACCTGCAGATGGATATCCTTATGGTAGATATGCAAATTCCGATGAAGAGATTAAATACAGAGGGGTAGAAGTAGCCTATGACTTTAAACTTTTTCAAAAAGTAAAATCGCGTCTTAATTATATTTTTACCGAAACGACAGGTGGGGATTTAAGGAGTATTCCTAAACACGCCATAAATGGGGTGATGGACCTACCCCTGTCACTTGCTACTCACCTTAACCTGATCGGACAATACAGTGGAGATCGTTTGGCAAACGACAGTGTTACGCAACTGAGGGCTTATTCCCTTTTTACTTTACAACTGAATCATCGAATCCAAAAGCCCAAAGGGAATCTATTTTTGAGTGTATTCAATGTTTTTGATACATCATATGTTATTATCCCAGAATATGCTACGCGAGGCAGAAATATACTGATGGGAATTTCAATCCAAATCGATTAGGGAGAATTCTTTTAATGAACTGATCAGTTGATTTCTGAGAAAATGAGGATCGTCCACTGTGTTCTCTAAGGGAAAATTAGGATATCTGAAATTAGATCTTGCTACCGTATTTCCGGAGATACTATTCAATGCCAATGAGAGCAAAGGTTCCGTGATATCTCCCAATATCCCCAAATTGGTGAGGTCTTCTTTTAATAGCAAATCTTGTTGGGGTGACAATCCATCTGCATATTCATAAAAATCTTGGTTGTTCGCACTAAAAAATGTCATGGGATACATTGCATAGTTATGGTCTGGATTTTTTGTTCGGTTATTATCGATATAATCATAAATGGCAGAGGGGCCCCCTACATTTTTTCCATAGGTATTATCTCCAACTTGTATTACATCAATGTAGGGGGTTAATCCGTTGATAACTAATTCGCTGGATGAAGCAGACCTATTTGAGGTGATCACATAAACCCGATTTAAATTTAAAGAATTTATGGCCGTGCCATCCCGTAAAACATTGGTAAAGTTTTCACCCAACCAGCTGGCATAGTTCTCCTTATTCTGATTTAAGAACTCCATCAATTTTGTGTTCCATATATTTTTAGAAAACACTTGACCGTCAAACTGACCTGTGATCATCCCAGCCAAGTTTACGGCCGAGCTCGTTAGCCCCCCTCCGTTGTAGCGCAAATCAATGACGACCTCGTTGACCTGTTCTGTTTTGAAGTCCGCAAAAACATCGTTAAGCGCATTGTCAAAACCATCTGCGAATTGGTTGTACATCAGGTAACCGACTTTGGATCCCTCCCATTCTATGACCTTGTGGATGTGAATGGGGTTTGATTGGAAATTCTCCGTTTTGGTCAGTAGGATATTTTTTCCATTTGAGCTGATAACATTATTATTGATGGCGGCCATGTTTAAGGTGTAATTTAAATTATCATCGTACAATAATGCTCGATAGTTACTCATGTTGAGGGACTGGCCATTTACTCCAACAAAAACATCTCCTCTTTGAATGTCTTTATCTGCGGCATCAGATTCGGGAAGAATATAGGTTACCACACCCAAAATATCCTCACCACCTCCATATCTTGATAGGATAAAGTTAACTCCATTGTTGGCATCGATACCCTTAATTGAGTTTTCCAGATCCACATAGTTAGACTGAATAATACTGTATTTATCGTCTCCATATTTAAGCGATTCAAAAAAAGATTCGGGCTCAGGATAGGGTTGAATAAGTTGACTGTATGCAGCGGAACCTGGTGCGTTGGAATTATTGAGCGCTGGGACTTCCTCCTGCCACAAATAGAGCTCATTCAATGATTCCCAGATAAATTGATGAATTCTAAAATAGCGTTCACCATTGTACGTTGATGCGCACGCTCCATCGATATCAATACTTAAATTAAGGGTATTACCGTCAACCATTACCTGGTTTACACTTCCAATTAAGTTGGTACCACTTGATAAATTAATACTGACAGAATCAATAATATCATAGCTACCCTTGACACGTTTGTTTAAATAGTTGAGATAGAAAGCATTGTCCTCAAGGAAGTGAATGTTGGTTGCTTCACAAGCAGTGCTCATAGTTTGAGTATCATCAGCTGAAGTAACTGTCGTCAAATTCCAAGAGCCCAGAACTAAGCTGGGATCCTCTTCAATATTGGGGAGTAGGTTTTCCGAAACGGGATTTGTTTCGGCTGTCATTGGCTCTTCCTTAGCACAAGTAGTCCAGAGAATAACGGATAATACGATTAAAATCGGATGTCTTAAAATTTTCATTTAGTATTTAAGATGTGCAGGCTAAATTACATATTTATAACCAACTTTCGGCCGTTCTTTTTCCAATGTCTTACAATCCAGTTAACGATTTTATTTTCTTAGATCAGCTTTATAATTTAGTGATTCATTACATTTGAAATAAATCAACAGCCATGAAAAAGTTATTCATTACATTATTTTTGATGCTGGTCCCTCTTTCCGTATTGGCCCAGCCCATTTTTGAAAAATACCAAAACAATAAAGAGGTTAGTGCCATCACCATAAGTCCAAAAATGTTTCAATTATTGGGAAGTATGTCGCTTTCAACAGGAGACCCAGAGTCCGATACACTAATGGAGATGATTAGTGGAATTACCCTATTTAAGGCATTGATTACCGGATCGGAGCCCATCAGTAATGAAATCGATCAATGGGTAAAAAATGAGGCAGATGCAAAGGGAATGGATTCCATGGTTTCATTGAAGGAATTTGATGCAGAACTGATCCTTTATGTCAAAGAAAATGATCAAAAACAGATAGTAGATCGTTTGTTAATGTTCTCAAAAGGTATAACTGATAAAGTACCTGAAGCTCAACTTGAAGGGAAAAATATTGAGGCCATCCTTTTACTGATTGAGGGTGAAATTGAAATGGATAAGATTGCGAAATTGATCACTAAAATGAATTTACCAGGAGGAGATCAACTTACAAAAGCAGGAATATAGTATCAGTCTATCAGGCGATGCCCGTGTAATTTGAAGGGGTTATTTTCTTCATTTCTGCCTTTACGGTCTCTGAGATTTCTAAACCGTCTATGAAATGGTGTATTACCCTTTTGTCTATTGATTCATTTTTACGAGTCAATGCTTTGAGTACCTCATAGGGATCGGGATATTGTTCTCTTCTCAAAATGGTTTGGAGAGCCTCAGCCACTACGGACCAGTTTTCCTCCAGATCGGCGTTTATTTTTGTTGGATTAAAATTGAGCTTGTTAATTCCTTTTACAATAGAATTAAATGCGATAAGCACATGTCCAAAAGGAACCCCTATGTTTCTGAGTACGGTGCTGTCGGTCAAATCTCTTTGAAGTCTTGAGATAGGAAGCTTGGTCGAAAAGAAAGTTAACAGTGCATTGGCGATGCCCAAGTTTCCTTCTGCGTTTTCAAAATCTATGGGATTTACTTTGTGGGGCATTGCTGAGGACCCTACCTCACCCTCTTTGATGACTTGCTTGAAATAATCCATCGAAATATAAGTCCAGATGTCTCTGTTAAAATCTATCAAAATAGTGTTAATTCTTCTGAGCGCATCGCAAAGGGCTGCAATGCTATCATAATGTTCAATTTGGGTGGTGGGAAAAGAATAATCTAGACCCAATTGATCTTCGACAAAATTTTTCCCAAACTTTTTCCAATTGATATCAGGATAAGCGATATAATGGGCATTGAAATTTCCAGTAGCACCTGAAAATTTAGCTGCATTAGAAACCCGCAATAAGCTGGTTTTTTGAATTTCTAATCGATGTGAAAATACCGCTAGTTCTTTTCCCAAAAGGGTGGGGGAAGCTGGCTGACCGTGTGTTCTTGCCAACATGGGTACGTCGGAACACGAATGGGAAAGTGCGGAAAGAGTGGTCAGTACTTCTTCTAAATGAGGAAGATAAACTTGGTGAATTGCTTCTTTAATTGAAAGCGGGATGGCCGTGTTATTGATGTCCTGGGAGGTGAGTCCAAAATGAATGAATTCCTTATATTTAGAAAGATCAAGCCTGTCAAATTCTTTTTTTATAAAATATTCTACAGCCTTTACATCGTGATTGGTTGTTTTTTCAATCTCCTTAATCTCTTTAGCATCTTCCTCTGAAAAGTGTTTGTATGTACTCCGCAAATCCTCAAATATATTGGAATTTGAATCTTTAAGTTGGGGGAGCGGAATCTCGCACAGGGCGATAAAATATTCAATTTCTACCTTTACCCTGAATTTGATTAATGCATCTTCAGAAAAATATTGGGATAGGATTTTAGTCTTGCTGCGATATCGACCGTCAATAGGAGAAATTGCATTTAATGGACTGAGTTTCATATTGCTGGTAATGCTGTAAAGATAAGGCTTCTTCTTGAAAATTTATTTAAAATAGCAAACGAAAAGCACGAGAAGTATTGCAGGCTGAAAACAAGCGAGGAATCTTGAAATTGATTGACCCAGACCCCAGATAAGATTAAATGTATTCTTAAGATCACATTTGTAAAATGCGATATTCTTCGTAGCAACCGCTTATCGCCTCCAGTATTTGTAGATCATTTGACTCTTTGATGAATGCATCAGAATAACTACAATTCCTTAAGATTTCATCCAAATCAAGACGTTCTAATTTTAATACTTGAACAAGGATTTCTCTATCAAATTTTGAAGCCAAGAGATTTTTCAAACCATTATTCTCCCTCATTTTTTTTAATTTCTTCATTTGCACTCCCTTTTTGCCAAAAAGATTGTGGAGGAAGTCGGCGGGATTAAACAGAGCTGCAAAAGTTTTTGAGATTGCATTTGGGTTTCGATTACCGCCTTCATAGCCGGCGCTCGGAAAACCTAGGATTTTATAACGACCAGCGGGATTTATGGGAACATTTTTTGCGTCAATATCCAAATAGCCTGTAAGTTGGTAGGGGCGTAATATAATTTCTTCTAAGGCAAATGCCAATTGTGTGATTTTGAATTTTGAGTTTCCAAACTTTAACATATCCTTTGTGACCCCCACTTTCAAGGATTTATAACCCAAGTAAGAAAAAAATAGGGTGTCATTAACTTCCGCCTGAATTTCAAAATTCCCTTTTTTATCGGTAGTAGCACCAATCACTTTATTCAGGTTTAGGATATTGACACTCTCCATTGGAAACCCGGTGGTTTCATTTTCAACGACGCCACTAAGGTATTCATCCTGTTCTTGACCTGCTACCCAGCCACTAAACAGCAAATAAAACAACAACAAAAACCTTAGGGTCATTTTATGAAATATTCTAATTTTTTTTAAAATTAACAAATTAGCCGTCATTTGGGATTTTAACTTTTAGAAATTCAATTAATTTTCTGAAGGCCCTTGATCGATGACTGATTCTGTTTTTTTCAGAGAGGCTCATTTGAGCAAAAGTCCGTGTGTTGTTTTCTGGGACAAATATAGGGTCATAACCAAAACCTTCTGCTCCCGCTGGCTGCAAAGATATTTCTCCTTTTACGATGCCTTCAAACAGTATTTCTTTACCATTAAAAATAAGGGCTATGACTGTTCTAAACTGAGCTTTTCTGTTTTTGGAACCATCTAATTTCCCCAGTAACTTATCCATATTTTTTTGTGCATTCTTTTGAAAGCCAGCATAACGAGCTGAATAAACTCCTGGAGCACCGTCCAGTGCAGCCACCTCCAAACCACTATCATCTGCAAAACTATTTTTTTTATAAGTTTTGTAGATGGTTCTAACTTTTGTAAGGGCATTTTCCTTGAGAGTTGTGCCGGTCTCATCTATTTCCGCATTATACCCCAATTCATTTAAACTTTTCACCTGGTATTTATCGGGTAATAGTGAATTGATTTCTATTACTTTATTCTGATTGTGGGTTCCAAAAATTAGTTCCATGATTCTATTTGTTATGATAGGGAAAGTTTTTAAGAATGGTATTGGCACGATACAATTGCTCGAGAAAAAATATTCTGATCATTTGATGCGAAAAAGTCATACTGGATAATGCGATTTTTTCATGGGCTTTATCATAAACAGCTTTGGAAAATCCAAAAGGTCCTCCTACAACAAAAACTATCCTTTTATAGGCCATTACTCTTTTTTTATTTAAGTATTCAGAAAACTGAGCGGAATCAAAAGATTTCCCTTTTTCGTCTAATAGCACAGTGAAGTCTCCAAGTTCAAATTGTTGAATAATGGACTCACCTTCTTTTTGTTTTTGAATTTCTGAACGCATCTTTCCTTTGTTTCTGAGCTCAGGAATTACATGTATCTCAAAAGGTTGAAGTCGTTTGATGCGTTCTGTATATTTCTCCATCAATGAAATTAAACTCGAATCGTTGGTTTTTCCAACCAAAAGAAGTAGTGTTTGCATATTACAAATTTACGAACACAATCAGATTTGTTTTATCTTTGATCAAAGGAAATATTCTTGAAAGAAAAACTAAAATCAATACCTATTGTCAAAAATTTAATTGGATTTTTGGAAGCACTCAAAATCCCAGGCTATGTCGGTTTTTCCTTCTATGATTTGATTGAAATGTACACTGCTGGAATCGTTAAAGGAGCATTGTCATCTAGAGCTGGGAGCATTGCATTTAGTTTTTTTATGGCCTTGTTTCCTTTTCTACTTTTTATTTTAAACCTGATCGCCTTTATTCCAATAGCAAATTTTGATGCCGTTCTCTTTGATTTTATTGAGTTGTTGCTGCCCCATGAGAGTCAAGGGTTTTTTACGGATATTTTTACAGACATCCGAGAAAAACAACGGACTGGACTCCTTTCCTCGGTTTTTATATTGTCTATTTTCCTTACTGCAAATGGTGTAAGTTCAATTTTCTCCAGCTTTGAGGGATCCTATCACGTTGATCTTTCACGCTCTTTTATTCGGCAATATTTGTATTCAATGATGGTAGGGGTCCTTTTGGCGGTTTTACTGCTAGTTGGTGTGGCAGCGTTGATTTTCTTTGAAATTTTTATTTTTAAAAACTTAGATGAATTGATTCCCAGCACCGTGAATTGGATTCGTATGGGCCAGCTTTTTTTCTACACCATTCTGATCTATGTATCTGTTGCGATATTGTATTACTTTGGAACCATTGAGGGTAAAAAGAATCGATTTTTCTCCCCTGGGGCCCTCATGACTTGTTTGTTGATTTTGATGACTACCTATCTTTTTGGTATCTATATCGAGAATTTCTCTACCTATAACCAACTTTATGGATCTATTGGGGCTTTATTGATTTTTTTGTTTTACATATGGCTCAACTCAAGTGTGCTTCTTTTGGGATTTGAGCTCAATGCCACCCTAAATAGATTAAAAAACAGTTCACAAGATCCAACAGGATAATACGCAAAGTTGTATTTTTAGATGATGCACTATTTCGCTGATGTATTACTTCCGCTTTCTTTGGGTAAACCCTTTACCTATGGTTTATCAGCTGAGGATTATAAGTTCCTAAAACCGGGTTTTCGCGTTGCTGTTTCTTTTGGTAAATCAAAAGTCTACACTGCTGTAGTGGTAAAGTTACACACCAATCCACCGCAGCGATACACTCCAAAATTTATTGAATTGATTTTGGAGGAGACCCCCAGTATTTCCGAAAAACAGTTGCAATTTTGGGACTGGCTATCTCAGTATTATCTGAGTAAATTAGGGGACATCTTAAGAGCGGCGTTGCCCACCACCCTTTTGTTGGAAAGTGAAACCTTGGTGGTTAAAAAAGAGATTTCACCAGAAGAAAAAAATCAGCTTAAAGATGAAGAGTTTTTAATATATGAGGCACTTGAAATTAAAGCATTAAGTATCAGTGAGATCATTGATATCCTGAGTAAAAAAAGTGTCTTGGGACTACTACAAGACATGTTTTCAAGGGGGGTGGTGGACCTCCATCAAAAACTCCATGAGAAATACATACCTAAAAAAGTAAGAAGTGTAAGACTCTCCCCTTCTTTACTAAAGAATCAATCACTTGAAGGCATTTTTGATTCGTTAAAAAATGCTCCCAAACAAAAACAATTATTGGTGGGTATTTTTGATCAAAATCCCAAGGGAGACCAATGGAAAAGAGTCAGAGATTTGCAAAAAAAATCAACAGTCGGACCCGCTACACTAAGAGCCTTAATATCGAAGGGGGTTCTGGAAGAAGAATTTTTTCAAGAAGATCGTAAGCTCTATGATCATGAAATACTCAACCAGTCTTTTAAACGTTCCGATGCCCAACAAAAAGCCCTCGATGAGGTCAAAGAATCTTTTGAAGATAAATCGGTTGTATTACTGGAAGGCGTTACTGGATCGGGAAAGACTGAAATTTACATCGAACTGATTAGGAACACCTTAAAAAAAGGACAACAGCTGCTCTATCTGCTGCCAGAGATTTCTTTAACGCCACAGATAGTTCAGCGACTGCAAAACCGTTTCGGAACTGCAGTTACCGTATATCATTCTAAGTTTTCTGTCCACGAACGAACAGAGGTTTGGAATAATATTTTGAATGATGATCCAAAGGCTAGAATTATTGTTGGTACCCGATCCTCTCTTTTTCTTCCTTTTCAGAATTTAGGCCTTTTGATTGTCGACGAAGAGCACGAACTGTCCTACAAGCAATTTGACCCCTCACCGAGGTATCATGCCAGAGACAGTGCTGTCGTTTTGGCTGGTATCCAAAACGCCAAAGTGCTTTTGGGCTCGGCAACACCCTCAGTGGAGACCTCCTTTAATTGTAAGAGTGGAAAATATGGCAGGGTAAAGTTGACGGAAAGGTATGGTGCTGTTGAACTTCCAGAAATTAGTACTATTGATTTAAAAACGGCTTTTAAGAAAAAACAAATTAAAGGTGGCTTTACCGAGGAATTGATCACAGCAATGGAGCAAACTTTAGCCATGGAGAAACAAATCATTTTGTTTCACAACAAGCGGGGTTATGCGCCGGTCTTGGAATGTTTGGATTGTGGTCATATGCCTCAATGTCATCAGTGTGATGTTACCCTGACTTATCACCAGTATACCGATCAGCTAAAATGTCATTATTGCGGTTTTCAGATTGCGGTTCCACAAAATTGTCATGCTTGCGGAATGACCAACCTGTCTACAAAGGGAATGGGCACCCAGCAGATTCAAGAACAGGTAAGCAGTTTTTTCCCCAATACCAAAGTCGCCAGAATGGATTGGGATACCACGCGCGGCAAATGGGCTTTTGATAAATTGATTCACTCTTTTGCTGCCCAGGATGTGAAGATATTGGTAGGAACTCAAATGGTTGTCAAGGGATTGGATTTTGAAAATGTACATTTGGTTGGGGTACTAAATGCGGACCACCTTTTAAATTTCCCTGATTTTAGAGCACACGAAAGAACCTATCAAATGCTGCGACAAGTGGCTGGTAGGGCAGGAAGAAAAAAGCTCAGAGGAAAGGTGATGATTCAAACCTATCAGCCAAACCACCCTATAATCAAACAAGTAATTGAAGGGAATTATGAGCAAATGTTTTCGACACAGTTGGATGACAGAAAAGAATACCATTATCCTCCCTTTTCTCGTATGATCAGAATATTAGTGAGCCATTCAGACTTAGAAACAGTTAAAAAATCCAGCGAGTGGATCACCAATGTATTACAGCAAGCCAAAGCTGGAGAAGTTTTAGGTCCTGTTTTTCCTACTATTGCCCGACTTAAAAACCGATACAGAATGCATATTCTGGTTAAAATTGGAACAGAACAGTCAAGGGATAGAGTAAAAAGTATTATCAGTCGGACCTTAGAGCGATTTGAGTCGATTGCACTTTTCAAATCCTGTAGAGTTAACCTCGATATTGACCCTTATTGATAATTCAAATAAGAGTCTTTAAAAATATTTTTCTGCTTTCTACTCAACGGGAGAATTTTTCCATCTGTATTTACATCCTTTGAGGTAAAGTAATTCACTTTATCTAAATTTACGATATAGGATTTATGGATTCTTACAAACTGACCTTCAGGTAGTTTTGACAAAAAAGATTTCATAGTGGACAGCACCATATAATTTTTATTTTTGGTCACCACTTTTACGTAGTCACCCATAGCCTCAATCCACCTTATATCACTGGCAAATATTTTTTCAGATTTAAAATTACACTTGAAGTTTACCATCCTTTCTTTTTTCTCACGGATAATTTTTAAGCAAATTACTTTGTGAATAATACGTTCTATCGAATTCTTAAACCTGTCCGGAGTGACTGGCTTGAGAATGCAATCAATAAGGCCTAATTCAAATGATTTTACTGCATCCATGGGCTGTTTGGTCAATAAAATTGCCTCTGTATCCTCTTTTAGGTTCTTTATAAAATCGAATCCGCTGTACACAGGAAGATCAGTAGAAACGATAACAAAGTCCATATCGTTATAATTTAGGAATTCCTTAGCATTAACTGTGTCTGAAAATTCACCTTGAAGGCTGATGTCGGGAAACTTTTTTAAGATTTGTGTAAATTGAATCCGATGGATGGGATCACTATCAACTAGGATATAATTGAGTTTCATATTGGGGCTGTAAGTTAATATCTATCATATAAAATTAAAAATATTTTTAAAAAACAAGCAATCTCTTGGTGTAATTTAATGATTAACTTACTTTTGCAATTCTAAAATATAATTATGAATCAATATGAAACTGTTTTCATTCTTAATCCCGTTCTGTCTGAAACTCAGATAGAGGAAGCAGTTAAAAAGTATGAGTCGCTTTTGACATCCAACAAGTTAACCATTGTTCACAAAGAAGATTGGGGACTAAAAAAATTAGCCTTCACCATCCAAAACAAAAAAAGTGGGTTTTATCACCTCCTTCAATTTGAAGGTTCTGGTGAAGTGGTTAACGATTTGGAAGTTGAATTCAGAAGAGATGAAAGAGTCATGCGATTTTTAACTGTGAAGCTTGATAAGCACGCGCAAAATTGGGCGGAGAAAAGAATGAAAAAAAATCAATCTAAAGAAAAAGCTTAAATATTATGGCAAAAATCGATGAACAGTCAAGTGGAAAAAAAGAAGGGG